>NZ_JBHXBG010000246.1:0-6194 GCF_042726755.1 Promicromonospora sp. NPDC060271
GCACAAATATCCAGCACTCAACGGAGGAGAAGAAGCGTCCTAGCGGTCAGTGGGACCGGAGGGCCTTGATGAGGTCGCCCTTGCGCATCTTGGACCGGCCCTCGATGCCGATCTCGGCGGCGCGCTTGCGGAGGTCCTCGGCCGTCCAGTCGTCGTAGTCGCCGGACTTGCCGCCCTTGCGGCCGACCGACTTGCGGGACGTGTTCGCCGCGGCGTTCGCGATACGCGCCGACTTCTCCTTGGAGTTGCCGTCGTCGCGGAGCTTCTCGTACAGCTCCTTGTCCTTGACGCTGGGGCCCGGGTCACGCTTCGGCATGGCTGTTCCTCCCGCTCAGGCTGACCGTTCACCGTCAGCACGGTTCGTCTCCACCATGGCTCAGCCCGAAGCGGCTCGCACGCGCGGACCGGCTGAGGCAGGCTCGTACCGTGACCACACTCAACCTGCCCGTGCAGCCACCGGTCCGGCCGATGCTCGCCAAGAGTGTCGCGTCGATCCCGGCCCAGGCGGCGACCGACGCCGGTCCCGCCTACGTCTACGAGCCGAAGTGGGACGGCTTCCGCGCCATCGTCTACCGCGACGGCTCCGATGTCCGGATCGACTCGCGGAACACCAAGCCCATGGACCGCTACTTTCCGGACGTCGTCGCGGCGGTCCGGGAGGCGCTCCCCGAGCGCTGTGTCGTCGACGGCGAGATAGTCATCGCGCAGACGCCGGACGGCGGCCCGGCGCACCTGGACTTCGAGCTGCTGTCCCAGCGCATCCATCCGGCGGCGTCGCGCGTGAACATGCTGGCCGAGACGACGCCCGCCGCGCTGGTGGTGTTCGACGTCCTCGCCCTGGGCGACGAGCCGCTCGTGGACCGGCCGCTCACCGAACGGCTCGCGGCCCTGGACGGGCTGGGCCTGAAGGGCCCGCTCGTCTTCGCCACGCCGCGCACCCTCGACGCCGCGGTCGCCCAGGACTGGTTCGGCTCGTTCGAGGGAGCGGGGCTCGACGGCGTGGTCGCCAAGCCCGCTGACGGCCCGTACGCCCCCAACAAGCGCGCGATGCTGAAGATCAAGCACACCCGCACGGCCGACGTCGTCCTGGCGGGGTACCGGCTGCACAAGACCTCGACGCCCGAGGCACCGGTGCTCGGCTCGCTGCTGCTGGGCCTGTGGGACGAGTCCGACGAGGGTCCGCGGCTGCAGTTCGTCGGCGTCGCGGCGTCGTTCTCGGCGACCCGGCGCGCGGAGCTGGTCGAGGAGCTGGCGCCGCTGGTCGTGGAGCCCGGCACACCGGCGGCGGACGAGCATCCTTGGCACGGCTGGACCGACCCCGCGAACGCCGAGGCCGGCGACCGGCTGCCCGGCGCGCAGTCGCGCTGGAGCTCGGGCAAGGACCTGTCGTTCACGCCCCTGCGCCCCGAGCGGGTGCTGGAGGTGGGCTACGACCACATGGAGGGCACGCGGTTCCGGCACACTGCCCAGTTCAAGCGCTGGCGCCCGGACCGCGAACCGGCGTCGTGCACCTACGAGCAGCTGGAGGAACCGGTCGGCTTCGACCTGGGCGAGCTGCTGCCGGGCGCTCCCGGCACGGCCTGAGGAGCGGTGTTCCCCTCCACTCTCAACCTATAGCGCACCGGGGGGCTTGCGGCAAGACCCCCGTCGTGACGCAGAATCGGCGGCCCAGGCCAGAGCCTGCGGGTAGCGCGATGCTGACGGGGGAACCGATGATCGATGTGACAGTGGTGGGCGGCGGGCCGACCGGCGTGATGCTGGCGAGCGAGCTGCGGCTGCGGGGCGTGCACGTGCTCGTGCTCGACAAGGAGGCGGCGCCGACCAAGGTGGTGCGCGGGCTGGGGCTGCACGCCCGCACCGTCGAGGTGCTGGACCAGCGAGGGCTCCTGGACCGGTTCCTCCCGCTGGGCAAGCAGTACCCGGTGGGTGGCTTCTTCGCGGGTATCAGCAAGCCGATGCCGGGCGGCCTGGACACCACGTATCCGTACGTGCTCGGCATCCCGCAGCCCACGACGGAGCGCCTGCTGACCGAGCACGCCGCCGAGCTCGGCATCGAGATCCGCCGGAGCTGCGAGCTGGTCGGCCTGAGCCAGGACGACGACGGCGTGACCGCCGAGCTGGCGGACGGCACGCGGCTGCGCTCCCGCTACCTCGTCGGGTGCGACGGCGGCCGCAGCACCGTGCGCAAGCTCCTCGGCGTCGGCTTCCCGGGGGAACCCGCCCGACGCGAGACGCTGCTCGGCGAGGTCGAGCTGACCGCCCCGCCCGAGGAGGTGGACGCCGTCGTCACCGAGGTGCGCAAGACCCAGCGGGAGTTCGGCGCCATGTCGCTCGGGGACGGGCTGTTCCGCATCGGCGCGCCCGCGGAGGGGGTCGCCGAGGACCGGGCCACGCCGCCGACCCTTGACGAGCTGAAGCAACAGGTGCGCAAGCTCGCAGGCACCGACTTCGGTGCGCACTCGCCGCGCTGGCTGTCCCGCTTCGGGGACGCCACCCGGCTGGCCGACCGCTACCGGGTCGGCCGGGTGCTGCTCGCGGGCGACGCGGCGCACGTCCACCCGCCGTACGGCGGGCAGGGGCTCAACCTCGGCCTCCAGGACGCCTTCAACCTGGGCTGGAAGCTGGCCGCCGAGGTCAGCGGCTGGGCGCCGGAAGGGCTGCTGGACAGCTACCACGCCGAACGTCACCCGGTGGCCGCCGACGTGCTGGACAACACCCGCGCCCAGGGTGAGCTGCTGTCCCTGGAACCCGGCGCCCAGGCCGTGCGCCGGCTGCTGGCCGAGCTCATGGACATCGAGGACGTGAACCGGCGTCTGACCGAGAAGGTCATGGCGACAGGGATCCGCTACGACGTCGGCGAGGGACACGAGCTGCTCGGCCGGCGGCTGCGCGACATCAGGCTGGAGCAGGGCCGCCTCTACGAGCGGATGCACGACGGCCGCGGGGTGCTGCTCGACCGGACCGGCCGCCTCTCCGTGGCCGGGTGGGCGGACCGGGTGGTGCGGGTCGCCGACCCCGCCGCGGAGCTGGACGTGCCTGCGGTGCTGCTCCGGCCGGACGGCCACGTGGTGTGGGTCGGCGACGACCAGGCGGACCTGGCCGGGCCCCTCACGCGGTGGTTCGGGTCGAGCGTGCCGGCGTCCGAGCCGCGCTGAACGGCACCGTCACCGGTCGAGCCTGTCGAGACCTGGTCCGGTCCCGACAGGCTCGGCCACCGCTTCGTCAGACCGGCAGCTGCGGCCGCTCCACCGGCTTGGTGCCGGTGATGCGGTGCACGTCGAACACGCCCTCGACCTTCCGGACCGCCGCGAGCACCGTCGCGAGGTGCGCGGGCTCCGCCATCTCGAAGATGAACCGGGAGACCGCGAGCCGGTCGTCCGACGTCGAGACGAACGCGGAGAGGATGTTCACGTGGTTCTCGGACAGCACGCGGGTGACGTCCGAGAGCAGGCGGGACCGGTCGAGCGCCTCGACCTGGATCTGGACGAGGAACATCGTGTTGGCGCCCTGGGTCCACTCCACCTCGACGAGGCGCTCCGGCTGCTTGCGCAGGCCGTCCAGGTTCACGCAGTCCGAACGGTGCACGCTGACGCCCTGGCCACGGGTGACGAAGCCGACGATGTCGTCGCCAGGCACCGGCGTGCAGCACTTGGCCAGCTTGACCCATACGTCGGCCGACTCGGCGCCCTTGAGCATGACGCCCGGGTCGCCCGAGCGCACGCGCCGGGCGGTGAGGCCGCCGGGCCGGGCCGCCTCGGCCATGTCCTCCTCGGCGCCGTCCGCGCCACCGAGCGCTTTGACGAGCTTGTCCACCACGTTGTTCGCGGAGATCAGGCCTTCGCCGACTGCGGCGTACAGGCCGGTCACGTCCTGGTAGTTCATCTCGTCCGCGACCCCGAGCAGGGTCTCGTGCGACATGAGGCGCTGGATCGGCAGGTTCTGCTTGCGCATCGCCTTCGCGATCGAGTCCTTGCCGGTCTCGACGGCCTCCTCGCGGCGCTCCTTCGTGAACCACTGGCGGATCTTGTTCCGCGCCCGCGGCGACTTCACGAACCCGAGCCAGTCCCGGCTCGGGCCCGCCGTCTCGGACTTCGAGGTGAGCACGTCGACGACGTCGCCGTTCTCCAGCGGCGAGTCGAGCGGCACCAGACGGCCGTTCACCCGGGCGCCCATGGTGCGGTGCCCCACCTCGGTGTGCACGGCGTAGGCGAAGTCGACGGGCGTCGCGCCGCCCGGCAGCGCCATCGCCATACCCTTCGGCGTGAAGACGTAGACCTCGTCGCCACCGATCTCGAACCGCAGTGAGTCGAGGAACTCCGCCGGGTCGGCGGTCTCGCGCTGCCAGTCCACGAGCTGGCGCAGCCAGGCCATGTCCTGGTTCTTCGGGTCGGCCCCGCCGGCGCCGGCGGGGGTCTTCTCCTTGTACTTCCAGTGCGCGGCGACGCCGTACTCCGCGCGCCGGTGCATGTCGTGCGTGCGGATCTGGATCTCGACGGGCTTGCCGCCCGGCCCGATCACCGTCGTGTGCAGCGACTGGTACATGTTGAACTTCGGCATCGCGATGTAGTCCTTGAACCGGCCCGGGACCGGGTTCCACCGCGCGTGCATGGCGCCGAGCGCCGCGTAGCAGTCGCGCACGGTGTCCACGAGGACGCGCGTACCGACGAGGTCGTAGATCTCCGCGAAGTCGTGACCGCGCACGATCATCTTCTGGTAGATCGAGTAGTAGTGCTTCGGCCGGCCCGTCACGGTCGCCTTGATCTTGGCGCTGCGCAGGTCCGACTCGATCTGGCCGCGCACCACGCCGAGGTACTCCTCGCGCGCGGGGGCCCGTTCGGCGACGAGGTGGACGATCTCGTCGTACACCTTGGGGTACAGGGCCTGGAAGGACAGGTCCTCCAGCTCCCACTTGATCGTGTTCATGCCCAGCCGGTGGGCCAGGGGCGCGTAGATCTCGACGGTCTCGCGCGCCTTGCGCTCCGCCGACTTGGACGGCACGTACTTCCAGGTGCGGGCGTTGTGCAGGCGGTCGGCCAGCTTGATGACCAGCACGCGGATGTCCTTGGCCATCGCCACGACCATCTTGCGCACGGTCTCGGCCTGCGCCGCGTCGCCGTACTTCACCTTGTCCAGCTTGGTGACGCCGTCCACCAGCAGCGCGACGTCGTCGCCGAAGTCGCTGCGCAACGAGTCCAGCGAGTAGTCGGTGTCCTCCACCGTGTCGTGCAGGAGCGCCGCGGCGATCGTCGTGCCCTCGAAGCCGAGCTCCGCGAGGATCGTGGAGACGGCGACGGGGTGCGTGATGTACGGGTCGCCGCTCTTGCGCATCTGGCCGCGGTGCGCCTTCTCGGCGACCACGTACGCGCGCTCGATCAGCGCGACATCGGCCTTGGGATGGTTGCTGCGGATCGCCTGCAGCAGCGGCTCGATGGCCGCGGGTGAACCACCGCCCACGCTGCGCACACCGAGACGCACCAGCCGGTTCCGCATCCGGTTGCCACCGGGCGGCGTCGGCGGATTCTTCTCGGGCACAGGAGCGCGTGACACCGTGTTCTCAGCCATGTACGCGCCTCCTTCCCCGGGTACCACCCGGAGTCGCCAGTCTATCCCTGGACCTCTATTCCCCGTCCGTACGGCTCAGTCACCGGGACGTCGTGCCCACCCGCAGGAGAGTATCGACGTTATGGCCCTGAAGCCTGTCCCGGCCGTGGAGTTCTTCCAGCTCGAGCAGGAACGCCAGTCCTGCCACCACTCCCCCGCACTGCTCCACGAGCTGTGCGGCCGCCGCCGCGGTGCCACCCGTGGCGAGAACGTCGTCGATGATCAGAACACGCGCACCCGGGGTGAGTGTTCCCGAGCGCAGCTCGATGGTCGCCGAGCCGTACTCCAGGTCGTACGACACGCTCTCGGTGGGCGGCGGGAGCTTGCCGGCCTTCCGCAGGGGAAGGAACCCGAGACCCAGCGCGTGCGCGACGGGCGTGCCGAGCAGGAAGCCGCGCGCCTCCATGCCCGCCACGACGTCCACGCCGTCGGCCAAGGCCAGCCGGGTGAACGCCTCGACCACGTCGGCCAGCCCTTCGGCGTCGGCCAGGAGCGGGGCGATGTCCTTGAAGAGGATGCCCGGGGAGGGAAAGTCTGGGACGTCCACGATCAGGTCGCGAACGCGCGTCGCCCTCTCCGGCAGCAGGCCGGAG
>NZ_JBHXBG010000247.1:0-6156 GCF_042726755.1 Promicromonospora sp. NPDC060271
TGGTTTCCCGCGTCGTTCCTTCCCGCACCCCGGCCGGCCGGTCCCGGGCTGCGGGGGGGGCGGGGCCGACGCGTAGGCGGGCCGGTGCCTCTGACGGGGGCCGGTGCGCACGCCGGGCTCCGTCAGGGGCACGAGCCAGCTTCCCGGTAGTGACGACCGAAGGGTGACGGACCAGTGAGCGACGAGGCGACTCAAAACTTCGCGGTGGACATGGAGGGCAAGCCTGCCCGGCGTGTGCTCCTGAAGCTGTCGGGCGAGGCGTTCGGCGGCGGCAGCGTAGGGCTCGACGCCGTCGTCGTCCGGCGCATGGCCAAGGAGATCGGCGTGGCGGTGCGCGACGGCATCCAGGTCGCCATCGTCGTCGGCGGCGGGAACTTCTTCCGCGGCGCCGAACTGAGCGTCGCGGGCATGGACCGCGCCCGCGCCGACTACATGGGCATGCTCGGCACGGTCATGAACTGCCTGGCCCTGCAGGACTTCCTGGAGCAGGCCGGCGTCAAGACGCGCGTCCAGACCGCGATCACCATGGGTCAGGTCGCGGAGCCGTACATCCCGCTGCGCGCGATCCGGCACCTGGAGAAGGGCCGCGTCGTCATCTTCGGCGCGGGTGCGGGCATGCCGTACTTCTCGACCGACACCGTGGCGGTGCAGCGCGCCCTGGAGACGGGCTGCGAGCAGGTGGTCATGGGCAAGAACGGCGTCGACGGCGTCTACGACTCCGACCCGCGCCGCAACCCCGACGCCAAGAAGCTCGACCACCTCACCTACACGGACGCGCTCGTCAACCGGCTCGGCGTCATGGATGACACGGCGCTGGCGATGTGCCGCGACAACAACGTGCAGATGCGCGTGTTCGGCATGGAGGGCGAGGGCAACGTGACCCGCGCGCTGGCGGGCGAGCCCATCGGCACGCTGATCACCTCGCGCTGACCACCTCGCGCCGCCCCCCCCGCCGAGTCCGCACCGACCCGGCGGGACCCGGGCTCCGGTGAACGCGCGATCCTTTCGGTAGCCGGGCAAAGTGTCCGTAGAGTGGCCCCGGCACCACCCGTAGACGAATGAAGGAGCAGTGGTGATCGACGAGACCCTCCTCGAGGCCGAGGAAAAGATGGAGAAGGCGATCGAGGTCGCCAAGGAAGACTTCGCGGGCATCCGTACCGGTCGTGCCAACGCGGGGATGTTCAGCAAGATCACCGTCGACTACTACGGTGCGCCGACGCCGCTGCAGCAGCTCGCGTCGTTCAACATCCCGGACGCCCGTACCGTGATGGTCGCCCCGTTCGACAAGAGCTCGCTGCCCGCCGTCGAGAAGGCGCTGCGCGACTCCGACCTGGGCGTGAACCCCGCGACCGACGGCAACGTCGTCCGCGTGGTGCTGCCCTCGCTCACGGAGGAGCGTCGCCGCGACTACGTGAAGCTCGCCAAGGCCAAGGCCGAGGAGGCTCGCGTCTCGGTGCGCAACATCCGGCGCAAGGCCAAGGACGAGCTGGACCGCGTCGTCAAGGACGGCGAGGCCGGCGAGGACGAGGTCGTGCGCGCCGAGAAGGAGCTGGACAAGCTCACCAAGAGCCACGTCGACGTCATCGACCAGCTGCTCGCCACCAAGGAGAGCGAGCTGCTCGAGGTCTGATGTCCGCACCACCTCGAGACAGATCAGAGCGCGACAGTGCGCAGACCGCCGTGAGTCCAGACTCCGAGGCCGTACCGGCCCCGAGGAAGTCGCGCGCAGGCCGTAACCTGCCCGCAGCGATCCTGGTCGGCCTCGGCCTGCTCGGGATCGTCGGCGCGTCGCTGTACTGGCGACCGGAGCCGTTCGTCCTCTTCGTGGTCCTCCTGATGTGGGCGGGGCTGTGGGAGCTGCGCCAGGCGTTCGCGCGCCGTAACCTGCGCCTGCCGATGGTGCCCCTGTTCGTGGGGGCCGCCGGCATGATCGTCTCCGCGTACCGGGGCGGCGGTGAGGCGCTGTTCGTCGCCTTCGTGCTGACGGTCGCCGCGGCCGTCGTCTGGCGTGCGCTCGACGGGTCCGGCCTCGGCGCCGTCCGGGACTCCGCCGCGTCGGTCTTCGCCGCCGCGTACGTCCCGTTCCTCGCGGGGTTCGTCGTCCTCATGCTGGCGCAGCCCGACGGTGAGATCCGGGTCGTGCTGTTCGTGCTCCTGGCGGTCGCCAACGACACGGGCGGCTACATCGCCGGCGTCCTGCTGGGCAGGCACCCGCTCGCGCCGACGGTGAGCCCGAAGAAGTCGTGGGAGGGCCTGGCCGGCTCGATCGTGCTGGCCACCGCGGTGGGTGTGCTCGGAGCGGTCTACGGGCTGGGCGAGAGCCCGGTCCTCGGGATAGCGCTCGGCGTCATGACCGCCATCACTGCCACTGTGGGCGATCTCGCCGAGTCCCTGCTCAAGCGTGACCTAGAATTGAAGGACATGGGCTCATTGCTCCCGGGGCACGGGGGCGTGCTGGATCGCCTCGACTCGATGATCATCACAGCGCCCTTCGTCTATCTCGTGCTCTCGGTGGTTGCCTGATGAAAACTCCCCTTGCCCAGCCCGTCGTGCGTCCCTCGGACGAGACGCCGGCGATCCCGCTGCAGATGGCGCCGAAGCGCCGCGGCAAGCCCCCGAGGCACTTCGCCGACCTCACGCCGGAGGAGCGGGTCGCCTCGGTCGTGGAGGCGGGCGAGCCGGCGTTCCGCGCCAAGCAGCTCGCCACGCACTACTTCACGCACTACACGAGCGATCCGGCGAAGATGACCGACCTCCCGGCGAAGTCCCGGGACGCGCTCGCGACCACCATGTTCCCCGAGCTGATGCGGCCCACCCGCAAGCTCGAGGCCGACGGCGGCACCACGGTCAAGACGCTCTGGCACCTGTTCGACGAGGCCAAGGTCGAGTCGGTGCTGATGCGCTACCCGCAGCGCACCACCCTGTGTGTCTCCAGCCAGGCGGGCTGCGGCATGGCCTGCCCGTTCTGCGCGACGGGACAGCTCGGCCTGACCAGGAACCTCTCGACGGCGGAGATCCTCGAACAGGTCCGCGCGGCGTTCCGCTCGCTGGCCGACGGCGAGATCCCCGGCGGCGTCACCCGGCTGAACAACCTGGTGTTCATGGGCATGGGCGAGCCGCTGGCCAACTACAAGGCGGTGATCGAGACGGTGCGGACGCTGGTCGCGCCGCAGCCGGAGGGCTTCGGCATGTCGGCCCGCAACGTCACGGTCTCAACGGTCGGCCTGGTCCCCGCGATGCAGAAGCTCACCAAGGAGGGCATCCCGGTCACGCTCGCCCTCTCGCTGCACGCGCCCGACGACGACCTGCGCTCCGAGCTGGTGCCGATCAACACGCGCTGGAGCGTCGACGAGACCCTGGACGCCGCGCGGAACTACTTCGAGGTGACCGGCCGCCGCGTGTCCATCGAGTACGCGCTGATCAAGGACATGAACGACCACGCATGGCGGGCGGACCTGCTCGGCGAGAAGCTCAACGCCCGCGGCCGCGGCTGGGTGCACGTGAACCCGATCCCGCTCAACCCGACGCCCGGCTCCATCTGGACCGCGAGCGACCGGGATGTCGAGGACGAGTTTGTGGCACGATTGCGCGGTCACGGGATCCCGACCACGATCCGTGATACCCGCGGGAGCGATATCGACGGGGCCTGCGGGCAGCTTGCGGCTGAGGAGGACGACGAGTGAGTGGGATGTTCAACAGCGTTCCCGCGATGCGCACCGGGTACGACAAGGACGAGGTCGACGAGTTCTTCGAGCACGCGCGGCAGGCGTACGAGGGGCGTACCGCGGACCGGCTGACGAGTGCCGACATCCAGGCGTCCACGTTCGACCTGACCCGCGGTGGGTACAACACCCACGAGGTCGACGCGGCGCTCGACCGGCTCGAGGCGGCGTTCATCGCCAGGCAGCGCGCGGAGTACTCGGCGGCGCACGGGCAGCAGGCCTGGATGAACGCGCTCGCCGAGCGTGCGCGTTCGCTCTACGGGCGTCTCGGCCGGCCCGACGGCGAGAAGTTCGCGCCCGCCGACCGTGGCTCGCAGGGCTACGACAAGGACGACGTCGACGACCTGTGCGACCGGCTCATCGGGTACTTCGACCGGCAGGAGCCGCTGACGGCGGGCGACATCCGGTCGGCGACCTTCGGACGCGCGCGCGGTGCGGACGCCTACGACGAGGCCTCGGTGGACGCGTTCCTGAGCCGCGCGGTAGAGGTCCTGCTCGGCGTCGAGTGACGCCGTTTCCGCGAAGTAGAACCGTGGCGAAGTAGAACTCTGGCGAGATCGAACTGGGGCCGAAACGATTATCGTTTCGGCCCCAGTTCTATCTCGCCAGGGTTCTGTCTCGGCGCAGGAGGGCGGTCAGGGGGTCAGCGCCGGTTCTGCTGCCTCACGGAGCAGCACCTCGTTCTGGGTCGCCTTCAGGAACGAGCGGATCGAGTCCCGGCTCCGGGTGAGGCAGTCGATGCGCTCCTGGACGCCGACGAGCTCCGTGGCGAGCTGTTCGGCCACCTCGCGCGGGCACGTCGGCTCGTCGCGGGCCGCGGCGAGCTCGGCGTCGAGCAGCACCTTGACCAGCCGCGTCGGGATGCCGGCCTGGACCAGGCCCGCCACGCGGGACACGCGCTCCACGTGGGCCTCGGTGTAGGTGCGGTAACCGTTCGGCGCCCGGTCCGCCTCGAGCAGGTCCTGCTGCTCGTAGTACCTGATCAGGCGGGTGGTCACGCCCGTACGGGCGGCGAGCTCACCGATCTTCATGTTGGCCTCCGGACAGGGCTTGACATTGACACCAGTGTCAAACTTTAGCGTTGCCGACATGGAGACGACAGCCACTACAACAGGCACTACGACAGGCACTACGACAGGCACTGCGCCAACCCTCGAGCCGGTCCTCGCCGACCCGGACGCGGGTACACCGAACCGCCCCACCGACGTCCTGCCCTGGCCGTCCCTGCTCGTGCTGGGCGCGGGGACGCTCCTCATGGTCACCGCCGAGATGCTGCCGACGGCCGTGCTGGAGCAGATGAGCACGGGCCTCGGCGTCGCCGAGTCGAGCACCGGCATGCTGGTCTCGGTGTGGGCGGCGGTGGTGGTCGTGCTCAGCTTCCCGCTGGTGCGGCTGACGCGCGGCAGGGACCGCCGCGCCGTGATCGCCGGCGGACTGGCCGTGCTCGCCCTCTCGTCGGCCCTCACCGCCCTCGCGCCGACGTTCCAGCTCGCGGTCGGGGCACGGATCCTGGGCGCGGCAGCGGTCGGGCTGCTGTGGGCCACGACCAACGCGCACGTCGCCGACCTGGTCCCCGACCGCCTGCTCGGGCGCGCCGTCGCCGTGGTGCTCGGCGGGGCGACCCTCGGGATGGTCGTGGGTACCCCGCTCGCCAGGCTCGTCGCCGACGCCGCCGGCTGGCGGGCCGCCTTCGGGGCGCTCGCGGTCCTCGGCGTCCTGGGGGCCGTCGCGGTCCGGCTGGTCGTGGCGCGTGCGGCGGCCCCTGCGGCTCCGGAGGTCCCGGAGGGCGGGGCGGGCGCGGCGGGCGCGACGGCGGACGGGGCGGAGCCAGACCCGGGCGCCCCGGCGCCGCGCGGCATGGGCCCACTGCTGGTGGTGACGGGCCTCGTGGCGCTGGTGCTGGTGGGTCACTACGGCGCGTACACCTACATCACACGCCTGACGGAGGCGCCGGCCGAGGCGCTGCCCGGCGGGATGAGCGCGCTGCTGCTGGTGTTCGGCCTCGCCTCGGCGGTGGGGGTGGCACTGGCCGGCCGGTTCGGCAACCGGACCGCGCCTGCGCTGGTCGTGAGCGTGGCCGCGACCGCGCTGACCGTGGCGGCGCTGGGCGTCGTCGACGTGCACCCGGCGGTGGGCCTCGCCGTCGTCGTGGCGTGGGGAGTCGTGTCGGGCGGCATGCCGCCCTTCGCCCAGACGCTGATCCTGCGGCTGGCCGGACCCGAGCGGCGCTCGTTCGCCGGCGCGCTCATCCCCGTGCTGTTCAACGGCGGGATCGCTGTCGGTGCCGCGCTGGCGTCGCTCGTGGTGGCCGGCTCGGGTGTGACGGCGCTGCCGCTGCTGTCGGCGCTGGTGGTCGCGGCGGCCGCGATCGGCCTGGCCCTGTCCCTCCGTCGCGCCGCCGCATGACGAGAACGGGATCGTGTTCGCGCAGGAG
>NZ_JBHXBG010000248.1:0-6136 GCF_042726755.1 Promicromonospora sp. NPDC060271
AAGAGACAGGTTCACACCACCGGCCGGCCGGGCCAGCCGGCCCGGCCAACCAGCCCGGCCGACACGGCCGGGCCGTACCGCAGCCCGGATCAGGCCTCGACGACCACCGGGACGATCATCGGCTTGCGGCGCAGCCGCGTCGCCACGTAGCGCCCGATGGTGCGGCGCATGATCTGCTGCAGCTGGTGCGTGTCCGTGGCCCCGCCCGCGATCGCATTTTCCAGCGCCGCGGTGACCTCCGGCATCACCTTGTCGAACACCGAGGCATCCTCGGCCATACCCCGCGCGAGAACCTGCGGGGGTGCAAGCACCTTACCTGTCGCGGTGTCGATGACCGCGAAGACGGACACGAAGCCCTCCTGCCCCAGGACCACGCGGTCCTTGAGCTCGGCCTCGGTGATCTCGCCGACCGACGAGCCGTCGACGTACACGTAACCGCACGGCACGGCGCCCACGACGGAGGCCTTGCCATCCACGAGGTCGACGACGACGCCGTCCTCGGCGAGCACTACGCGGTCGGCCGGCACGCCGGTCCGGACCGCGAGCGCCCCGTTCGCGACGAGGTGGCGCACCTCGCCGTGCACGGGCATGACGTTCTTGGGCTTGAGGATGTTGTAGCAGTACATGAGCTCGCCGGCCGAGGCGTGCCCGGAGACGTGCACCTTGGCGTTGCCGCCGTGCACGACGCGCGCGCCGAGGCGGGTCAGGCCGTTGATGATACGGAAGACGGCGTTCTCGTTGCCCGGGATGAGCGAGGAAGCGAGGATCACGGTGTCGCCGAACTCGACCTGCACCTTGTGGTCGCCGTTGGCCATACGGCTCAGCGCCGCCATCGGCTCGCCCTGCGAACCGGTGGACATGTAGACGATCTGGTCGTCGGGCACCGAGTCGGCCTTCTTGATGTCGATGAGCACGCCCGGCGGCACGTCGAGGTAGCCGAGGTCGGCGGCGATGCCCATGTTGCGCACCATGGAGCGCCCCACGAGGGCCACGCGGCGGCCGTGCGCGTGCGCGGCGTTGAGCACCTGCTGCACGCGGTGCACGTGCGAGGAGAACGACGCGACGATGATCCGCTTGTCGGCGCGCGCGAACACGCTGTCGAGCACGGGACCGATCTCGGCCTCCGGCGTCACGAAGCCCGGCACCTCCGCGTTGGTGGAGTCCACCATGAAGAGGTCGACGCCCTTCTCGCCCAGGCGGGCGAAGGCGCGCAGGTCGGTGATGCGGCCGTCGAGCGGAAGCTGGTCCATCTTGAAGTCACCGGTGTGCAGCACCGTGCCGGCAGCGGTGGTGACCGCGACGGCGAGCGCGTCCGGGATGGAGTGGTTGACCGCGACGAACTCGCAGTCGAAGACGCCGAGCTGCTCGCGCTGCCCCTCTTTGACCTCGAGGGTGTAGGGCTTGATGCGGTGCTCCTTGAGCTTCGCCTCGATGAAGGCGAGCGTCAGGCGCGAGCCGACCAGCGGGATGTCCCCGCGCAGCCGCAGCAGGTAGGGCACGGCGCCGATGTGGTCCTCGTGACCGTGCGTCAGCACTATCGCCTCGATGTCGTCGAGACGGTCCTTGATGTAGTCGAAGTCCGGCAGGATCAGGTCCACGCCGGGCTGGTTGTCCTCGGGGAACAGCACGCCGCAGTCGATGACGAGCAGCTTTCCGGCATGCTCGAGGACCGCCATGTTGCGTCCCACCTCGCCCAGGCCGCCGAGGGCGACGATCCGCAGTCCGCCTTCGGGCAGTGCGGGGGGCAGGGACAGTTCGGGGTGAGGATGACTCACGTGGCCTCCAAGGCCTCGTTCCAACAGAAAAAGATCTAATGTCCGACGGCGGGGCTCGCGTCCGCGAGCTCGCTCACCTCGGACTGGCGCACGGGGGCGCCGTCGCGCAGCAGACCGGCCTCGGCCAGGACCACGCGCAGGGCGGCCACCTCGTCGTCGGTCGCGGCGACGTTGGGCAGGCGCAGGAACCGGTTGTCCGTGATGCCGACCGCCTCGACCGCGGCCTTGGCCATGACGGCCTGTGCGCCGGCGCCGTTGAGGGCGTCGATGACGCCGGTCGCCGTACGGAAGACCTCGACGGCTCCGGCGAGGTCGCCGGCGTCGAACCGGCGGACCGTCTCCGCGAAGTGTGCGCCGACCACGTGGGCCGACACGGAGACGATACCCGCACCGCCGACGCTCAGGAACGGCAGCAGCAGGCCGTCGTCGCCCGAGTACCACGCCAGACCGGTCTCGGCGATGAGCTTGGTGGCTGCGTAGACGTCACCGGTGGCGTCCTTGTTCGCGATGATCCGCGGGTGCTGCGCCAGGCGCCGGTAGGTCTCCGGCGCGATGCGCACCACGGTGCGGCCGGGTACGTCGTACAGCATGACGGGTAGGTCCGTCGCGTCCGCCACGGCCACGAAGTGCTGGTACAGGCCCTCCTGGCTGGGTCGCGAGTAGTACGGCGAGACGACGAGGACGCCGTCCGCGCCGGCCTCGGCGGCCTGCTCGGCCATGCGGATCGCGTGCACGGTGTCGTTCGAGCCCGCGCCGGCGACGACGGCCGCGCGGTCGCCGACGGCCTCGACGACCGCGGCGACGAGCTCTTCCTTCTCGGGCGTGTGCGTTACCGGGGACTCGCCCGTGGTGCCGGACAGGACGAGGCCGTCGTTGCCGTCGTCCACCAGCTTCTTCGCCAGCTTGACCGCTGCCTTCAGGTCCACGGCGCCCTCGGGCGTCATCGGGGTGACCATAGCGGTCAGGACAGCGCCGAACGGGCGCGTCGGGTCAGTGGGAAGAACCATGGCTCTACCGTACCGTTTACCGCCCACATCACCGCCGTCGCACGAGCTCGTCGAGCCGGTCGACGGCGGCGGTCTCGCCGCGGGTCACCGCTCGACCAGCACGCCGTCCTCGTCGGCGTACACCGTGGCGCCCGGGCGGAACACGACGCCGCCGATCTCCACCGCCTCGTCCAGCACGCCCGCGCCCGTCTTCGACGACTTGCGGGGGTTGGTGCCGAGCGCCTTGACCCCCAGGCGCAGCCCGCCGATCGCCACGGAGTCGCGGATCGCGCCGTGGATGATCGCGCCGGCCCAGCCGTTCTCCACCGCCGCTGCCGCGATGAGGTCACCCATCAGGGCGCTGCGGAGCGAGCCGCCGCCGTCCACGACGAGCACCGCACCCTCGCCAGGGGTCTGCGTCACGGCCTTGACCAGGCCGTTGTCCTCGTGGCACCGCACGGTGCGCACCGGGCCGGAGAAGCTCCGGACCCCGCCGAAGTCGCGGAGCTGGAGAGAGAGCGAGGCCAGCGCCTCACCGTGCTCGTCGTACAGGTCGGCGGTCGCCGTCATCGTCATCCTCTCGTCCGGTGGCACTGCGCGAGACCATACCCGGGACCACCCGGGACCACGCGGCACGGTCCGGCACGGTCGGGCCGCCCTGCCCGGGCGAGCGCCGCGCTGACGTGGATACTCGGAATATGACGGCGACGACGCTCTCCCCCGCCTTCGTGGCGCACCTGCCCACCGGCCTCCTCGTCGGCGGGCACTGGGGCTCCGCCGCGGGCGGCGCCACGTTCGAGGTCACCGACCCGGCGACCGCGGAGCCCATCTTCGACGTCTCCGACGCCACGCCCGCCGACGCCGTGCGGGCCCTCGACGCCGCGCACGCCGCGGCCCCCGCCTGGCGTGCCGTGCCGCCGCGGGAGCGCGCCGAGCTGCTGCGCGCCGTGTTCGCCCGCCTCGTCGCCCGCACCGACGACGTCGCGGCGCTGATCACCGCGGAGGCAGGCAAGCCGCTGGCCGAGGCGCGTGCCGAGGTCGTGTACGGCGCCGAGTTCCTGCGCTGGTTCGCCGAGCAGGCGGTGCGCGCCGACGGACTGGTGCGCACGGCGCCGTCGGGCACCAACAAGCAGTACGTGAGCCGCCGGCCCGTCGGCCCCGCCCTGCTGATCACGCCCTGGAACTTCCCCATCGCCATGGCGACCCGCAAGATCGCCCCGGCGCTCGCCGCCGGCTGCACGGTGGTGATCAAGCCGGCCTCGCCGACCCCGATGACCACGCTCCTGGTCGCCGAGATCATCCGTTCCGAGGCGGAGGCGCGCGGACTGCCCACCGGCATCGTCAACGTGGTCCCGACCTCGCGGTCGGGGCCGGTCACGGAGCCGCTGTTCGACGACCCCCGGCTGCGCAAGGTCTCGTTCACCGGGTCCACCCGAGTGGGTCAGGTCCTGCTCGCCCAGGCCGCGAAGAACGTGCTGCGCAGCTCGATGGAGCTCGGCGGCAACGCGCCGTTCGTCGTCTTCGAGGACGCCGACCTCGACGCCGCCGTCGAGGGCGCGCTGATCGCGAAGCTGCGCAACGCCGGCCAGTCCTGCGTTGCCGCCAACCGCTTCCTCGTGCACGTCGCCGTCGCGCGCACGTTCGCGGAGAGGCTCGCCGCCGCGATGGGTGCGAAGGTCACCGGGCCGGGCAACCGGCCGGGCACGGAGGTTGGCCCGCTCATCGACGAGGCCGCGGTGGACAAGGTCTCCGGCCTGGTGGACGACGCCGTCGCACACGGCTCGCAGGTGCTCACCGGCGGCGCGCGGCTCGACGGGCCAGGCCACTTCTTCGAGCCGACGGTGCTCACCGGGGTCGACGCCGACGCCCGGGTCGTGACCGAGGAGATCTTCGGCCCGGTCGCCCCCGTCGTCGCCTTCGGGTCCGACGACGAGGCGTTCGAGCTGGCCAACGGCACCCCGTACGGCCTGGCCGCGTACGCGTACACGACGTCGCTGGCCCGCGCCCAGCGCGCGATGGACGAGCTCGAGGCGGGCATGATCGGCATCAACCGCGGCCTGGTGTCCGACGCGAGCGCACCGTTCGGCGGTGTCAAGGCCTCGGGCCTCGGGCGCGAGGGCGGCGAGGCGGGTATGGAGGAGTACCAGGAGACGGTGTACGTGGCTCTGTAGACCCGTCCGGCAGATCCGACCGGCTCATCCGCCTGGTGGACCCGTCCGGCGGGCGGGCAACGTGCCGGGCGCGCCCGCCGACGACGTAGCCTCGCAGCGTGAACGTCCTCCCCAGTGACCCGGCGGCCCGCGCCGCCGTCCGCCAGGGCGTGAGCGTCTCGGTCGCGACCGGCCTGTACGGCATCTCGTTCGGCGCCCTGTCGGTCGCCGCCGGGGTCGGCCTCGGCCCGACCATGGCCCTGAGCCTGCTCATGTTCTCCGGCGGCTCCCAGTTCGCCCTGATCGGCGTCGTCGGCGCTGCCGGGACGCCCGTCGCCGCGATCGCCACCGCGACCCTGCTCGGCCTGCGCAACACCCTGTACGGCGCGGTGGTCTCGCCGCTGCTCCAGGTGCGCGGCTGGCGCCGGCTCGCCGCCGCCCACGTCACCATCGACGAGTCGACGGCGGTCGCCGTCGCGCAGCCCCAGCCCGCGGCGTCCCGGATCGGGTTCTGGGTCACCGGTGTCGGCGTCCTCGTACTCTGGAACGTGTTCGTGCTCCTCGGCGCGCTCGCCGGCGACGCGCTCGGCGACCCGCGCGCCTGGGGCCTCGACGCCGCGGCCGCCGCCGCGTTCCTCGCCCTGGTGTGGCCGCGGCTCGCCCCGCGCCGTGCCCAGCTCGTCGCCGGGCTCGCCGTCGTGGCCACCGCAGCGCTCATCCCCTTCGTCCCGCCCGGCATCCCGGTGCTCGCGGCGGCAGCGGTCGCGATCGTCGTGGGCCTGATCGCGCCGACGGCGCCCGACGCCGCCGTCGAGCCCGAGAAGGAGTCCGTCGGATGACCACCACCACGCTCTGGGTGACCGTGCTGGTCGCCTCCCTCGCCTGCTACGCCCTCAAGCTCGCCGGGCACCTCATCCCCCGCGGCTGGCTCGCCTCGGAACGCGTCTCCCGGATCACCACGCTGGTGACCGTCGCGCTCCTCGTGTCACTCGTCGTCGTCCAGGGGTTCGCCGACGGCCGCGCCCTGACGGTCGACGCGCGTGTGCCGGCGCTCGCGGTGGCCGCCCTGGCGCTCGCTCTGCGCGCACCGTTCGTCCTGGTCGTCGTGCTGGCTGCGGCCACGGCGGCCGGCCTCCGCGCCCTCGGCTGGGGCTGACGCCGACCTTCCCGATGACCAGGCACCTGCTGCCAGGATCGAGCCCTGCCTGGCAGCAGGTGCCTGGGG
>NZ_JBHXBG010000249.1:0-6054 GCF_042726755.1 Promicromonospora sp. NPDC060271
GTTCGGGGCCGGCCGCCCGGACCGCCGTCACACCCCCCACAACCCCGTGCGAAAAGGGATTCAACGATGAACCTGCTACGCAGACCTGACCTGCGGCGCCCTGCGCGCCGCCCCCGCCGGGCGCCCGCGCGCCTGGCGGCCATGCTGGCCGCCCTCGCGGTGGCCGTACCCCTCGGGAGCGGCGTCGCGCAGGCCGCCCCCGACGCGGCCGCGCAGGCCGCGGCCGGCTCCGTCGACGACGGAGTCCTGCGCGTCCTGCTGTTCTACAAGCCCAACTTCCACGCCTCCCACGTCCAGGCCCGCCAGGCCGTGCGCGACCTCGCGACGCAGCTCGGCACCGAGTACGACCAGCCGGTCGAGATCCAGGAGACCGAGGACGCCGCCGCCTTCACCGCGGAGAACCTCGCGACCAAGGACACGGTGGTCTTCGCCCAGACGGGCGGCGTGCTGTTCAACGTGGCCCAGCGTGCGGCGCTCGAGGCCTACATCCGCGGCGGCGGCGGTTACATGGGCATGCACTACGCCGGCTGGTCGGTCGGGCAGAGCGAGCACGACGTCAACCCGTTCTACGCCCGGCTCGTCGGCGCGATGTCGGAGGGCCACCCCGAGAACCCCGCGGTCCGCCCGGGCCGCGTGGTGGTCAAGGACGCCGCGCACCCGCTGACCCAGGGTCTGCCCGCCGACTTCACGCGCAGCGACGAGTGGTACGACTGGCTGGTCAACCCGGCCCCGAACGTGCGCACGCTCCTCAACGCGGACGAGTCGTCGTACGGCGGGGGCCACAACGGCACGAACCACCCGATCACCTGGTGCCAGGAGATCGACGAGGGCCGGTCGTGGTACTCGGGGATGGGGCACGAGGGCACGGCCTACGCCGAGGCCCCGATCCGGACGCAGATGAAGAACGGCCTGGCCTACTCGGCGGGCCTGCTGCCGGCCGACTGCTCGCCGCCGGACAAGTCCGAGCAGGGCGCGTGGAGCGGTGTCACGCCGTGGCCGCTGGTCCCGATCAACGCGGCGCTGACGTCCGACGGCAAGGTCCAGTCGTTCGGCAGCGTCTCCTCCGGCTGCACCGACAACACGCCCTACGACTTCCTGGGCAACTCGTGCGTCACCCAGGGCGGTCAGATGGAGATCGACGTCTGGGACCCCGCCGAGGAGCGTACGGTCGCCAACGTGAGCGACAACGTCGTTACGAACTCGACCTACACCGACCTGTTCTGCTCGATGCAGGTGCAGATGCCGCACCGGCGGGCCACGATGACCGTCGGTGGCGACGACGCCCTGGGCGGCAACGCGCCCAACGACGGGTCGCTCGGCGTCACCAGCTACACGACGAACCAGGGCCTGCGCACCGAGGCCCCCATGAACTTCCCGCGCTGGTACCCGACGGGGACCACCCTGCCCGACGGCTCGGTCGTGGTGCAGGGCGGTAGCCTCAAGGGTGGCCCCGGTGGACCCGGCGTCCTGACCCCGGAGATCTACACCCCGGACGAGGGCAGCTCCTGGAAGCTCCTGGAGGGCGCCACCAGCGCGGCCGCGTACGGTGACGGCGGGAACGGCAACGGGCCCGACGAGAACCGCTGGTGGTACCCGCGCGCGTTCGTCGCACCGGGTAGCGGCAACGTCTTCAACATCACCGGCACCCAGATGTACGAGCTCGACCCCTCGGGCGACGGCGAGATCACGCTCCGGGGCACCCTGCCGGCGGACATCGCCAACCAGGGCGGCCTCGGCAACCCGGTCGGCGCCACGTCGACGGCGACCATGTACCGCCCCGGCAAGATCCTCCAGGTCGGCGGCGGCTGGTGGGCCAACGGCGGCGGTCCGGACGGTGCCCGCGCCGGCTTCACGGTGGACATCACCGGGGGCACCGACGCGCCCGTGGTCGAGAAGACGGAGCCGATGCGGTACCAGCGGCACTGGGCCACCTCGACGGTGCTGCCCGACGGCGACGTGATCGTCACCGGCGGCTCCCGGGAGAACAACGGCAACGGTGGCTACGTCACCACCGCCGAGATCTGGGACCCGGACACCGGCAGGTGGACCGTGGTGGACGTGCCCTACGAGCACGCCCGCCTCTACCACTCGACCGCGCTGCTCCTGCCGGACGGCCGCGTGATGGTGGGCGGCGGCGGCACGCCGGGCCCACGCAACTACACGGACGTCGAGTTCTACTCCCCGGCCTACCTGTTCGACGGCAACCAGCCGGCGGCGCGCCCGGAGGTCACCGGCGTCCCGAAGAAGGTGGGCTACGACGGCACCTTCGAGGTGCAGGCCGACGCCGGGGTCTCCCGGGTCACGCTGGTCCGCAACGGCTCGGTGACGCACGGGTTCAACAACGACCAGAACTTCCAGGACCTGGCGTTCGCCCAGGAGGGCGGCAACCTCACCATCGAGACCCCGGTCGACGGCACCTACGCCCCGCCCGGTGCCTACATGCTGTTCGTCTTCGACGAGGACGGCACGCCGTCGGTGGCCGACATCGTCCAGATCGACCCGACGGTCGAGATGGACGCCCGGGCCCCGCACCTGGTCGACCAGCTCGAGTACCCGCGGATCCCGGCCGAGTGGCGCTCCGCCAACCCGCCGGCCGTGGTCGACGTCGAGCCGGGCAACGGCCGGATGTCCCCGTGGGAGGTCGACAGCAAGGTGCAGCTCGTCCGGGCCGCGGCGTCCAGCCAGGGCGGGCTCGGCGCCACGGGCTACCACCTCGGCGTGGGCAGCGACGGCAGTCTGACGCGCACGGTCAAGGGTCTCGACCCCGGCCGTGAGTACCGCCTCTCGCTGCGGTACGCCCGTGACAGCCGGTCCGCAGGCACCGCGCCCGGCACCGCCGACCTCTCCATCGGTGACCTGTCGACGACCCTGTCGGCGGCGCCGGACCTGTCGTCGCAGAGCAGGTTCGGCAAGTACGTCGGGACGTTCGTCGCCGGGGCCCGGTCGCAGGACCTGACCATCAGCGCCGGGGACTCCGGCGCGGGCGTCATGATCGACGACCTGGTGATCGTGGGCTCCGACCCCGGCGCCTCCGACGTCCCCGTGCACTACGAGTTCGAGGAGGGATCGGGTACCCGGGCGGCCAACACCGGTACGGACCTCGGTGTCGGCGCGGCCACCCTGGCGGGCGCGACCGGATGGAGCGAGAACGGCGTCTTCGGCGACGCCCTCGCCTTCACCGGTGGGTCCAACGCCAACGCGGTGGACCTGCCCGACAACCTGCTCCAGGGCGAGGAGAACTTCACCACCTCGTTCTGGGTGCGGCCCGACACCAAGTCCAGCTGGACGGGTCTGTTCCACCTCGGGGACGGGCTCGCGGACGCGGGCAGCTTCTTCCAGATCCAGATGCAGACCAACGCCGCAGGGGCCACGGGGCTCGCGGCGACGTTCAAGGCCAAGGGCGCCGCGCTGCAGGAACGGGTCTACGCCACGCCCACCCGTGACGTGGTGGCGGGCGAGTGGAACCACGTCGCGTTCACCCGGCAGGGCGGCACCGGCACGCTCTACCTGAACGGCGAGCCCATCGCGTCCCGCTCCGACCTGACGATCGACATGACCGACGTCGGGCCGACGGCCAACAACTGGCTGGGCCGCAACGGTTTCCCCGACCCGGCCTACGACGGCCTCATGGACGACGTCCGCGTCTACACCTCGACGCTCGGCGACGCCGAGATCGCGGCCCTGTACGCCGACGGCACCGCGCTCGCCACGACCACCACGGTCACGGTCGAGCCGGTCTCCCCGTCGCCGTTCGCCGAGCCGGTGACGGTCACCGGCAGCTTCGCGGCGGCGAGCGGCGGGGCCCCGGCCGGCGTCGCCGAGCTGTGGGTCGACGGCTCGCGCATCGGGGGTCAGGCCGACGTGGCGGACGGGGCGGTGTCGTTCAGCGACGTCGCGCTCTCCCCGGGTGAGCACGACGTGGAGGTCCGCTTCCTCGCCGACGACGGGTGGCGCGACTCCGCGCAGACCGTCAAGCACACGGTCGAGCGGCCGCCGCCCGGCGAGGGCACGCCGATCCACTACGCCTTCGACGAGGGCCAGGGCACGACGGCGGCCAACACCGGCCTGGACAGCTCCGTTGGGGCGGCGACGCTCACCGGATCGGCCGGCTGGACCCCGAACGGGCGGTTCGGTGCGGGCGTCAACCTGCCCGGCGGCGCGTCGGGGACCGGCAACCAGGTAGAGCTGCCCGACAACATCGAGGCGGGCATGGACGACCAGTTCAGCGTCTCGATCTGGGCCCGCCCGGACGCGCTGCCCACCTGGGTGCCGCTGGTGCAGATCGGCAGCAGTACCGACACGTTCTTCCTGCTGCAGTCCAACACCCAGGTCAGCGGGGCCACCGGCTTCGCGGCGACGTTCAAGGCGCCCGGCACCCCGGGCAGCGCCCAGGAGCGTCTGGTCCTGGGCCAGGGCAACGACCTGCCGCTGAACGAGTGGACGCACGTCGTGTTCACCCAGAGCGGGTCGGTCGGGAAGATCTACTTCGACGGCGAGCTGCAGGCCACGCGGAACGACTTCACCGTCAGCATCGGTGACGTCGGCGTGGGCGGGCAGACGACGACCAACCTCATCGGCGGCACGAGCTGGCCGGATGCCCGCTGGGACGGCCTGGTCGACGACTTCAGGATGTTCGGGTACGAGCTGACCGCCGAGCAGGTGGCCCAGCTCCACGCCGGTCCGGCGGCCAACGTGGCCCCGGTGGGCGCCGCCGACGCCTACGGCACCGTCGAGGACGAGCCGCTGACCGTCCAGGCGCCGGGCCTCCTGGCGAACGACACCGACGCCGACGGCGACGACCTGACCGCGACCGGGCTCACTCAGCCGGCCCACGGCGAGGTCGTGCTGCAGGCGAACGGGTCCTTCACCTACACGCCCGACAGCGGGTACTCCGGGACGGACACCTTCACCTACAAGGCGTCCGACGGCGCGGCGACGTCGGCGGCGACGACCGTGACCATCACCGTCGAGGAGGGTGAGCAGCCGCCGGACAACACGGCCCCGGTGGCCGGTGCCGACGCGTACGCGGCGGTGGGCGGGCAGCCGCTGGCGCTCCCGGCACCGGGTGTGCTGGCCAACGACACGGATGCCGACGGCAACGTGCTGACCGCCACGGGCGTGACCCAGCCCGCCAACGGCAAGGTCACGCTGGCGGCGGACGGGTCCTTCACCTACACCTCGGACGAAGGGTTCTCCGGCAAGGACGTCTTCACCTACCGGGCCGACGACGGGGAGGACCTCTCCGCCGCGGCCACTGTGACCATCACGGTGAGGTCACCGGCGGTGACGGCGGTGGCCGGGGTCGCCCTGCCGATCACCTACGGCACGGCGGGGACGGTCTCGGTGGCGGTGTCACCGGACACGGCGACGGGCTCGGTGGAGCTGTTCGACGGCGAGACCGAGCTCGCGGAGGCCACCATCGCGGACGGACGGGGAACCCTCGTCCTGCCGGCCACCTCGCTCCGGCCCGGGGTCTACGACCTCACCCTGCGCTACGGGGGCGACGCCGATCACCGGGCGTCGTCGTCGAGGGTCCGGGTGGTCGTGGAGAAGGTGATGCCGACCATGGAGATCACGGCGGCGAAGGCCGCCGGGAACAAGGCGGCGGTCACCGTGTCGCTCACCGCGCCGTACGACGTCCGGGTGACCGGACAGGTGCGGCTGGCCGTCCAGGGTGGGCAGACGCTTCTCGGGGCGATCGAGAACGGTCGAGCCCGCTTCGAGGTGCCCCGGCCACGGAACGGTGACCTGACGCTGACGGCGACCTATCTCGGCAGCGAGCTCGTCCTCGCGGCGGAGACCAAGGTGACGCTCAGGCTGAGGTAGGAAGTGGCGTGGGGGGGGGGGGGGGGGGCACGCCGCGCCCCCAGGCCGCCGACGCCGGGGAGCCGGAGGCCGGCGGGGTGGGGGGGGGGGGGCCCCCCCGCCGCGGGGGGGGGCCCAAACCGGGCCCCGCCCCCCCCCAAACCCCCCACGCCCCCCCCCACCCCCCCCCCCCCCCCCCCCCCCGACCCCCCCCCCCCCCCCCAACCCCCCCCCCCCCCCCCCCCCCCC
>NZ_JBHXBG010000250.1:0-5917 GCF_042726755.1 Promicromonospora sp. NPDC060271
CCCCTCGCGAGTTCTCGCGAGGGGTGTTCGTTATATAAATGCACCGCGCACACTTTTTGCCTCAGGGAAAAGGTGGGTGCGCCAGCGCAACTCCCTGCCCGGATAGTGGCAGTTCGGGGGTATTTTCTCGGCGCCTCAGCGGCTCAGCGCGAGTGCCGCGTCAGCTCCGGCTTCTTTTCCATGTTGTGCAGGCCGTTCCACGCCAGGTTGACGAGGTGAGCCGCCACCTCGGTCTTCTTGGGGCTGCGGGCGTCCAGCCAGTACTGGCCGGTGAGCGCGATCATGCCGACGAGCATCTGCGCGTAGAGCGGGGCGGTCCTCGTCTCGAGCCCCGCCGCCCTGAACTGCGGTTCGAGGATCGACTCGACCTGGGTGGCGACGTCGCCGATCAGGCTCGAGAACGTCCCGGTCGCCTGTGCGACGGGGGAGTCGCGCACGAGGATGCGGAAGCCGTCCTCGGACGACTCGATGTAGTCCAGCAGGGCGAGCGCCGTCCGCTCCAGCAGGACCTTGGGGTGGCCGCCCGAGCCGAGCGCACCCGTCAGTGCGGTGGTCAGTGCCTGGACCTCGCGGTCCACCACGACCGCGTAGATGCCCTCCTTGCCGCCGAAGTGCTCGTAAACGACCGGCTTGGAGACCTCGGCGCGTGCCGCGATCTCCTCCACGCTCGTGCCCTCGAAGCCTTTTCCGGCGAACAGTCCGCGGCTGACCGTGAGCAGCTGCTCGCGGCGCTGGCTGGCCGTCATACGAGGTCGGTGGGTACGTCGGTTGTCGGCGGCCATGGTGCTCATTGTGCCCGAGCGGCAGTTCCGGACGTGCCCGGAACGTGCCGACGAGCGAGGGCCGTCGGACCCGGATGTGGCTGACGACTCGCCCGGTACGGGCGGGGGCATGGCTCAGGACCTGGCAGACTGTTCACGGACGTGCGACGGTGGCACACGCCCGCTTCGGGTCACGACGGAGCCGCGCGCGCCCGGTCCGCCTTGGTGTAATCGGCAGCACAGAGGTTTTTGGTGCCTTTAGTCCAGGTTCGAATCCTGGGGGCGGAGCCATCCGGATCTGACGAACCCACTGATCGGAGCACTCGTGACCGAGACACCTCAGCCGGCAGCAGTCATCGTTCTTGCCGCCGGCCAGGGCACCCGCATGAAGTCAGCGTTGCCGAAGATCCTGCACCCGCTCGGCGGCAAGCCGATGGTCGGGCACGCGCTGACGGCCGCTCGTGAGCTCGAGCCCTTGCAGGTCGCCGTGGTGGTCCGGCACGAGCGCGAGCTGGTCGCGGAGGCGATCGGGCAGCTCGACCCCGAGGCGGTCCTCGTGGACCAGGACGACATCCCCGGCACGGGCAGGGCGGTGCAGTGCGCCCTCGCGGCGCTCGACGCCAAGGCCCAGGCCGCCGCGGCGGTAGCGGGTATCGCCGACGGCGAGCTCGTGGGCGACGGCGTCGAGGGCGCCGTCGTGGTCGTGGCGGGCGACGTACCGCTGCTCGACGGCGCCACCCTGGGCCAGCTGCTTGCGGCGCACCACGCCGACGGCAACGCGGTGACCGTGCTGACCACCGAGGTCGCCGACGCCACGGGCTACGGCCGGATCGTCCGCGAGCCCGACACAGGCGACGTGCTCGAGATCGTCGAGCACAAGGACGCGACCGCCGACCAGCTCGAGATCCGCGAGATCAACTCGTCGGTCTACGTGTTCGACGCCGCGACGCTGCGCAAGGGCCTCGGCGGTCTCGACAGCCGGAACGCGCAGGGCGAGGTCTACCTGACCGACGTCATCGCGTTCGCCCGTACCGAGGGTCTGCACGTGCGGGCGCTGCTCGCCGACGACCCGATGCTCGTCGAGGGCGTCAACGACCGGGTGGCCCTCTCGGTCCTGGCCCGCGAGATGAACCGCCGCATCGTCGAGGAGTGGCAGCGCGCGGGCGTCACGGTGCAGGACCCGGCCACCACGTGGATCGACGTCGACGTCGAGCTGTCCCCTGATGTCACCCTGCTGCCGAACACGCAGCTCAAGGGCGCGACGATCGTCGCGACCGGTGCGACGATCGGCCCCGACACGACCCTGACCGACGTCGAGGTGGGGGCAGGCGCGACGATCGTCCGCACGCACGGTTCGCTCGCCGTCATCGGCGAGGGTGCGTCCGTCGGTCCGTTCGCCTACCTGCGTCCCGGTACCAGCCTGGGCCGCAAGAGCAAGATCGGGACGTTCGTCGAGACCAAGAACGCGACGATCGGCGAGGGCAGCAAGGTGCCGCACCTCTCCTACGTGGGCGACGCGACCATCGGGGAGCACTCCAACATCGGTGCGGCGTCGGTGACCGTGAACTACGACGGTGTGCACAAGCACCGCACGGTGATCGGCTCGCACGCCCGCACGGGCGCGGACAACATGTTCGTCGCGCCCGTCACGGTGGGCGACGGCGCCTACACCGCCGCCGGCTCCGTGATCCGCCGGGACGTACCCGCCGGCGCGCTCGGCGTCACCGCAGGGCAGCAGCGGAACATCGAGGGCTGGGTCACCCGCCGCCGGCCGGGGACGGCCGCCGCGGAAGCCGCTGCGAACGCCCACGGTGGGGCGTCCGGTCTCGGCGACCAGGCGCAGCGACAGCTTGCCCAGCAGAATGCCACCGGGGCGCCCACTGCCCCGCAGGCCGCGGCCGCCCAGGCCGAGGCCGACCAGGCCCTGGTCCCCGGGGCCGACAAGGAAGGAAAGTCCCACTGATGTCCAGCACCATCGCTCCCGGTCCGAACCGCCATCCGCTCGTCCTCGCATCGGGACGGGCACACCCCGAGCTGGCGAAGAACGTCGCGAAGGAGCTGGGCATCGACCTGCTCGGCGTCTCCGCGTACGACTTCGCGAACAGCGAGACCTACGTGCGGTTCAGCGAGTCGGTGCGTGGCATGGACCTGTTCCTGCTCCAGTCGCACACGATGCCGGTGAACCAGTGGATCATGGAGCAGCTGCTCATGGTCGACGCCGCCAAGCGGGCCTCCGCACACTCCGTCACGGTCGTCGCGCCGTTCTTCGGGTACGCGCGCCAGGACAAGAAGAGCCGTGGCCGCGAGCCGATCTCGGCCCGGCTCCTCGCGGACCTGTTCAAGACGGCCGGCGCGGACCGCCTGATGAGCGTCGACCTGCACACCGCGCAGATCCAGGGCTTTTTCGACGGCCCGGTGGACCACCTGTGGGCCATGCCGATCCTCGTCGACTACGTGCGCACCCGCGTGGACGTCGAGAACGTCACGGTCGTCTCTCCGGACGCCGGTCGCATCCGCGTCGCCGAGATCTGGGCCTCCAAGCTGGGCGGCGGTCCGCTGGCGTTCGTGCACAAGACGCGCGACGTCACGCGGCCCAACCAGTCGGTAGCCAACCGCGTCGTGGGCGACGTGCAGGGCCGCGACTGCGTGCTGGTCGACGACCTCATCGACACCGGCGGCACGATCGCCGAGGCGGTCAAGGTCATCATGGCCGCCGGCGCCAAGTCCGTGACCGTCGCCGCGACGCACGGCGTGCTCTCCGGCCCGGCCGCGCAGCGGCTCACGGAGTGCGGTGCGCGTGAGGTCGTCGTGACCGACACCCTGCCCATCGAGGACGACCGCCGGTTCCCCAACCTCAAGGTGCTCTCGATCGCGCCGCTGCTCGCGTCGGCGATCAACGAGGTCCACTCCGACGGCTCCGTGACATCGCTCTTCGACGGCAACTCCTGATCCTTCGAGGTCAGCCCGGGTGTCCGTCCGGGCGCCTGTCCGGGTATACGGTCTGACCCTTGACTCGGATGCGGTCAACGGAGGACCGTGTCTTGACAACGATCTGGGAGGGTCAGTGACCGTCACCGTCGTGGTGCCCACGTTCAACGAGGGGCCCAACGTCCGGGTGCTCACCGAGCGGCTGTGCGCCGCCTTCGGTGTGCTGCCCGACGACGGTCTGCCCTCGGGCGCCCTCAACGGGCCCGAGGGTGGCCCGGCGCCGATCGGGGCGCCGGACCTCGCGGAGATCCTCTTCGTCGACGACTCCACCGACGACACCCCTGACCTGATCCGTCAGGTCGCGGCCACCGCGCCGGTCCCGGTGCGCCTGCTGCACCGGGAGAAGGCCGAGGGTGGGCTCAGCGGCGCCGTCGTGGCCGGGCTGCGGACCGTCACCACCGAGTGGGCGGTCGTGATGGACGGCGACCTGCAGCATCCGCCCGAGCTCGTGCCCGCGCTCGTCGCGCGCGGACGCGACGCGGGGCTCGACATCGTCGTCGCCTCCCGCTACACCGGCGACGGCGACGCCGGCGGCCTGGACGGCTGGTGGCGCCACGGCGTCTCGATCGCCTCGGCACTCCTGGCGCGCTCGATGTTCCCGGTGCGGCTGCGCAACGTGACCGACCCCCTCACGGGGTTCTTCGCCACCCGGGTGGACCGGCTGGACCTCGACGCGCTGCACCCGCGGGGCTTCAAGATCCTGCTCGAGCTCCTCACGCGCAACAGGCTGGCCGTCGGGGAGGAGCCGTTCGTGTTCGGCGAGCGGTACGCCGGGCACTCCAAGGCCACCTTCAAGACGGGCCTGCGCTACCTGGAGCAGCTCGCCGCCCTGCGGTTCGGGCGGATGTCGCGGTTCGCGATCATCGGCGGCTTCGGAGCGGTGCTGAACATCCTCATCCTGTGGGCCCTCACCGGGCTGGGCGTGCACTACGTTGCGGGTGCGGTGATCTCCGCCGTCGTCACGATCCTGACGAACTTCCTGCTGCAGGAGCGGTTCGTGTTCCGTGACCTGCGCAACGAGGGCCGTGGCGTCTGGTCGCGGTTCGCGCACTCGTTCGCGTTCAACGGCACCGAGGCGGCGATCCGCCTGCCCGTGCTGTGGTGGCTCGTCGAGTTCACGGGCCTGTGGCCGGTGCTCGTGCAGGCGGTGACCCTCGTCGTGGCGTTCCTGCTGCGCTTCGTGTTCCACGTCCAGGTCGTCTACAAGCCGCGTCGCACGCAGCCGCCGATCGGTGTCACACCGCCTCTCGGTGCGGACCGCGCCGACGAGCGGGTACAGTAGTCAGGTTGCCTCGGCGAGGGACGCCTGACGGCCGCGGCGGGACCTGATCCCGCAAGCACTCGGCCGGCGTCCGTGATCGACTGGGCGGCCGTCGGCGGCCCCGGGCGGAGTACCCCTCCAGCACCTCGCCCCGCGTGCCCGCTCCGCGCCCGTCACGTGTCCCGCGCCGACGCAGCCGCCATCTTCGAGTTGCACACATATCTTCCAGGAGTGAATTCCCATGGCCGAGATCAAGCTCGCCGCTGAGGCCCGTACCGAGTTCGGCAAGGGTGCCGCCCGCCGCATCCGCCGCGACAACAAGATCCCCGCTGTCCTCTACGGGCACGGCACCGACCCGGTGCACGTGACCCTGCCGGGCCACGAGTCGATGCTGGCGCTGCGCCAGACCAACGTGCTGCTCTCCATCGAGCTCGACGGCAAGGGCCAGCTGGCCGTCGCCAAGGACGTCCAGCGCGACCCGGTCCGCAACACCATCGAGCACATCGACCTGCAGGTCGTGCGCGCCGGCGAGAAGATCACCGTCGACATCACCGTGAACATCGTGGGTGAGTCGGCCCCCGGCACCATCCACCTCGTCGAGGAGCAGACGCTCTCGGTCGAGGCCGAGGCCACGCACCTGCCCGAGTCCGTCGAGGTCTCCATCGAGGGCCTCGAGACCGGCGCGCAGGTCCACGCCCGTGAGGTCGCCCTCCCGGCCGGCTCCACGCTGCTCACCGACCCGGAAGCCGTCGTCGTGCTGATCACCGAGCCGCGCGGCGAGGCAGGCGACGACGAGGAGGCCGCCTCCGACGAGTCGCCCGCCGAGGCGTCCTCGGAAAGCTGAGTCTCCGCCATACCCCCCGAGTGGTCGGCAGATTGTCAGGTGATCGGTAGCTCAAGTTACCGA
>NZ_JBHXBG010000251.1:0-5845 GCF_042726755.1 Promicromonospora sp. NPDC060271
CCGCCACCCCCCCCGCCCGGCCCGCCGTCACCCACATGACCCACCGCGTTGGGGGGGGTTAATTCCCCCCTCCCCCCCCCCGGAAAAGGGCGAATATCCCGCACTCAACGCAAGCGGGTACTCGACGCGGGGCGGGTCGACCGTCAGTACTGGTGAGCGGGCCCGCCGATCATGCCTGCGGCGACCGTCTTGTTGGTCGCCTCGTCCACGAGGATGAACGCGCCCGTCTGCCGGTTGGTCTGGTAGGCGTCCACGAAGAGCGGCTGGGTCACCCGCAGCCGGATCCGCGCCATCTCGTTCAGCTTGATCTCGGTCGCGTCCTCGTCACGGTGCAGCGTGTTGACGTCGACGCGGTAGTTGATGTTCTTGACCAGCGCCCGCGCCCACCGGGTGGTGTGCTTGATCGCGTACTTCTTGCCCTGCACCAGGGAGGCGGACTCGTCCATCCAGCAGATCTGGGCGTCGACGTCCTGCGTCACGGTCGGGGCGTTGTTCGGGCGGCAGATCATGTCGCCGCGCGAGATGTCGATCTCGTCGGTCAGGCGCACCGTCACGGACATCGGCGGGAAGGCCTCGTCGACCGGGCCGTCCGCCGTGTCGATGGACGCGATGGTCGTCTCCAGGCCGGCCGGGAGGGCCAGCACCCGGTCGCCGGGCTTCATGACGCCGGACGCGACGGTGCCCGCGTAGCCGCGGTAGTCGCGCGTGTCGTTCTGCTGCGGCCGGATCACGTACTGCACCGGGAACCGCACGTCGACCAGGTTGCGGTCCGAGGCGACGTGCAGCCGCTCGAGGTGGCTGAGCAGCGGCGAGCCGTCGAACCACTGCATGTTCTCGGACCGGGTCACCACGTTGTCGCCGGCCAGGGCCGACACCGGGATGAAGGTCAGGTCGGGCACGCGCAGGCGGGACGCGAACTCCGTGAACTCCTTGCGGATGTTCTCGAACACGGCCTCGTCGTAGTCGACCAGGTCCATCTTGTTCACGCAGACCACGATGTGCGGCACGCCCAGCAGCGTGGCGAGGAACGTGTGCCGGCGCGACTGCTCGACGACGCCCTTGCGCGCGTCGACGAGGATGAGCGCCACGTCCGCCGTCGAGGCGCCCGTGACCATGTTCCGCGTGTACTGGATGTGGCCGGGGGTGTCCGCGATGATGAACTTGCGCTTGGGCGTCGCGAAGTAGCGGTACGCCACGTCGATGGTGATGCCCTGCTCGCGCTCGGCGCGCAGGCCGTCCGTCAGGAGCGACAGGTCCGCGTAGTCGTCGCCGCGGTCCTTGCTGACCTGCTCCACCGACTCGAGCTGGTCGGCGAAGATCGACTTGCTGTCGAACAGCAGCCGGCCGATCAGCGTGGACTTGCCGTCGTCGACCGAGCCGGCCGTCGCGAACCGCAGGAGGTCGCCGCTGACGACCTCGTGCGCCTCGGGTGCCGAACCGGCCTCAGGGAGAGTCGTCGTCATCAGAAGTAGCCTTCCTTCTTGCGGTCTTCCATCGCGGCCTCGCTCACCTTGTCGTCGCCGCGCGTGGCGCCGCGCTCGGTGAGGCGCACCGCCGCGACCTCCTCGACGACGTCACGCAGCGTGGTCGCGGTGGACTCGACACAGGCCGTGAGGTTCGCGTCGCCGACCGTGCGGTAGCGCGTCGACAGGACCTTGGGGGTCTCGCCGTCCTTGAGCGGCGTGAAGTCGTTGACCTCGTAGAGCATGCCGGCCCGCTCGACGACCTCGCGCTCCTTGGCGAGGTAGAGGTCGGGCAGGTCGATGTTCTCGGCCTCGATGTACGCCCAGATGTCCAGCTCGGTCCAGTTGGACAGCGGGAACACCCGGATGGACTCGCCCTGGTGGACGCGGCCGTTGTACAGGTTCCAGATCTCGGGGCGCTGGTTCTTCGGGTCCCACTGGCCGAAGTCGTCGCGGAAGGAGAACACGCGCTCCTTGGCGCGGGCCTTCTCCTCGTCGCGACGGCCGCCGCCGAACAGGGCGTCGAAACCGTGCTTCTCGGCGGCCTCCAGCAGCACAGGCGTCTGGATCCGGTTGCGGGAGCCGTTGGGCTCCTCCTGCACGAGGCCGCGGTCGATCGCCTCCTGGACCGAGGCGACGACGAGCTGCACACCTGTCCGGTCCACCCACCGGTCACGGCAGTCGAGCACGGTCTGGAAGTTCAGGCCGGTGTCGACGTGCATGATCGGGAACGGGACGCGCGCCGGCGCGAACGCCTTGACGGCCAGGTGGAGCATGACGATGGAGTCCTTGCCGCCGGAGAACAGCAGACACGGCCGTCCCATCTCGGCCACCACCTCGCGCATGATGTGGATGCTCTCGGCCTCCAGGCTGCGCAGCTGGCTCAGGACGTGACTCTTCACTCCTCAAGCACCTTCCTTGCGATCTGCCCCGACCACGGACGCGACACCGACGGTGTCGAGCAGCTCACGCAGGTGCGAGGCCAGGGCCGGGGGGCATACGAACAGGTCAGGGAGCCAGGGGCTCTCCCGGTTGTACTCGAGCTCGGATCCGTCGAGACGCGTGCAGACGAGCCCTCGCGACCGTGCCACGGCCACGGGTGCCGCGGAGTCCCACTCGTACTGCCCACCACCGTGGACATAGGCGTCAACTGTACCGTCGGCGACGGCCATCACCTTGACGCCCGCCGAGCCCATCGGCACGAGCTCGACGTCGTCGCGCTCGGCCAGTGCGGCCACGAACGCGGGCGGGCGGCTGCGGCTCGCGGCGATCCGCAGCGGGCGGGCACCGGCCAGGACGACCTCGGCGTCGGCCGTCGGCCCGACGACGTCCGCGGTCGTCAGGACCTGCTCGCGCGCGGGCAGGGCGACGGCGCCGACGGTGAGGCCGGTCCCGCGCTCCCACAGCGCGACGTGGACGGCGAAGTCGTCGCGCCACTGGCCGGACCGAGGCCCGTCGGCGTGCCGTTCGGCGAACTCTCTGGTCCCGTCGAGCGGGTCGATGATCCAGACCCGGTCCGCGCCGGTGCGGGACGCGTCGTCCTTCGCCTCCTCCGAGAGGACGGCGTCCGCTGGACGGGCGGCGGTCAGCGCCGCCGCGAGCCAGGCCTGGGCCGCGGCGTCGCCCGCGTCCTTGAGCTCCTTGGCCACGAACGAGCCGCCGGCGGCGTCCACCTCGGCGCGGAGCGCGAGGAGCACCTCCGCCGCTCCCGTGGCGAGTGCGTCGGCGAGGGCGTCGTCATCGAGCGACGCCTGAGGGAGCGTAGGGAACGGCGCGTTCATCGATCTCCAGGGTGGACGGCTTCTCCGGGGATCCGGCCGTCCTGCGCGGCCCTGCCCTCGACGGGGCCAAGGTGCGGTGGGTGGAGGTCCGGCGGACGCGCCGAGGCTACCATTCCGCCATGCGATCCCGTGCCAGCGCACCATTTCTCACCCCTAACCACCCCAGGAGACACTAATGCCCACTATCCCGATTGGGTTGGTCGGAATAGCCGGGTTGCGTGGCAGGTTCGAGGTGCACCCCTGATGAGCATCGACGTCCCCCTGATCCTCGGCGGTCTCGCGGTCGGTTTCGTCGTCGGCCTGACCGGGATGGGCGGTGGCGCGCTCATGACGCCGATGCTCATCTTCGTGTTCCGCGTCGACCCCCTGGTGGCGGTCTCCAGCGACGTGGTCGCCAGCCTCTTCATGAAGCCCGCGGGCGCGGTGGTGCACATGCGACGCGGCACGGTGAACCTCAAGCTCGTCCTGTGGCTGTGCGTCGGCTCGGTGCCCGCGGCGTTCTCGGGAGCCCTCCTGATCCAGGCGCTCCCGTTCGGCGACTCCCTGGACGACGCGCTCAAGATGGTGCTCGGGGTAGCGCTCCTCATCGCGTCCTGCGGCCTCGTGGTCCGTGCCGTGCTGCAGATGGTCCGGAACCGGTCGGCGCTCGGCGAGGGCCCGACCCTGCTGTCCGCGCCGCGCGAACTCGTCGTGCGCCCCGTCCCCACCGCTATCCTCGGCGCCGTCGCCGGGCTGCTGGTTGGCATGACGTCGGTCGGCGCCGGCTCGATAGTCATCGTCGTGCTCCTGCTGCTCTACCCGGCGCTCAAGGCGTCCCAGCTCGTCGGCACCGACCTGGTCCAGGCTGTCCCGCTCGTCGCGGCGGCGTCGCTCGGCCACCTCTTGTACGGCGACTTCTCGCTCGGCCTGACGACGTCCCTGCTCATCGGCGCGATCCCCGGCGCCTGGTTCGGCGCCCACGTGTCCGCGCGGGCGCCGGGCGGCATCATCCGCCGCGCGCTCGCGATCCTGCTGCTCGCGTCGGGCCTCAAGCTGCTCGGCGCGAGCCTCCCCGTTGTGCTGGGCGCCGCGGCGTCCGCGCTGGTCCTCGGCAACCTGCTGTGGTTCCTGGTCAAGCGTCGCTTCGGTGCGGCACCAGCCGGTTCCGAGGCAGACTCCACCCCGGAGGAGCTCACCGACGGGCCCTCGAGCGACCCGATCGACGAACCGGCCGACGACTCGGCAGAAACGAGCTCCCGCAGATGACAGACACCCCCACCCGCATCCTGACCGACGACGAGCTGGACCTCGTCGAGCTGGCCCTCGGCGGCGCGCTCCCCGCGGCGTCGCTCGCCGCGGCTCTGCCGGGGGTACCGGCCGACGTCGTCCTGACCGACGCCGAGAACACCCCGCTGGCCCGTCTCACGGTGCGACCCGGCGAGCTGCCCGACGTGCTCGAGCCCCTCAAGCCCGTCCCGGCGGCGATCGGCCCGCAGTGGGACGCCGCCGTCCGCCGTCCGGCCCGCGCGGTGCGTGCGGACCTCGAAGAGAGCTCCGCGGACGACGGCGGGAACGGCCTCGCGCTGCTCGTCACCGAGGTCCCGACCCGCGAGGAGGTCTCCGCCGCGGCGACCCTCGTGTCCGGCGCGGGCGCCGCGAGCGGCAGCGCACGCACGGTGCTGCTGCTGGTCCCCGTCGCCCGCCGCGCTCCGGCGCCCGGCACCGTCGGCGCCCCTGGGCTCGTCCGGGCGGCGCTCGCACTGGCCGGTTCGCTCACCGAGCAGGCAGGGGCGCGCGTGACGACCGTCGCCGTCCCGTGGTCCGGTCTGGGCGGGACGAGATTCGACGAGGTGGCCGCCGCGTACGGCGCCGCACGCGTCGAGCCGCTCGCCGCGCACCGTTCACCCGCCACGGCCGAGCGGGTGGCGGCACTGCCGGGCGTCCAGGACGAGGCGGTACGGGCGCTGTACCCGCCCGCCTCAGCCGCCGAGGTGACCCGCGCCGCCGCCTCCGGCTCCCGGCGCCGGGGCGTCGTCGTGTTCTTCACCGGCCTGTCGGGCTCGGGCAAGTCCACGGTGGCCCGCGCCCTGGCCGCCGAGCTGGAGGACGACGGCCTGGGAACCACCCTGCTCGACGGCGACGAGGTGCGGCACCACCTGTCGAAGGGGCTTGGGTTCGACCGTGCGTCCCGGGAGACCAACGTCGAGCGCATCGGGTACGTCGCGGCCCTCGTGGCCAAGCATGGCGGCATCGCGGTCGCCGCGCCGATCGCGCCGTTCGCGGCCGGCCGGGCCAGGGTGCGGACGCTGGCCGAGGAGGCGGGCGCGCGCTTCGTCCTCGTGCACGTCAGCACACCGCTGGCCGTGTGCGAGGCCCGCGACCGCAAGGGCTTCTACGCCAAGGCGCGGGCCGGTGAGATCGCGGAGTTCACCGGTATCTCCTCGCCCTACGAGGAGCCCACCGACGCCGACCTCGTCATCGACACCACCGACGTCCCGGTCCGGAAGGCGGTGAACCAGGTCCGCCGCCACCTGACCACCCTGCTGGGCTGAGGCCGATCGGCGTGGTCGGTAGAACGTCAGGTGATCGGCACCTTGGAATGCCGATCACCTGACGTTCTAC
>NZ_JBHXBG010000252.1:0-5685 GCF_042726755.1 Promicromonospora sp. NPDC060271
CAAGGCAACCGACCGAAGTGCCAGCGCCCCGTCGGCGACCCGACCAGAGTGACGGGAACCCCGTCAGGAACCGACCGGAGTCAGGTCACCCGCTCAGGCCGGGGAGACCTCGTCCGTGCCCGGGAGGGTGTTCGTCGTGGCCAGCCGCCGGTACCAGTGCGCGGAGTCCTTCCAGGTGCGCTCCAGCGTGTCGTAGTCGACCCGGATGATGCCGAAGCGACGGTCGTACCCGTAGCCCCACTCGAAGTTGTCGAGCAGCGACCACGCGAAGTAGCCACGCACGTCCACGCCCTTGTCGCGGGCCTGGCCGAGCGCCTCGACGTGGTCGTGCAGGTACGCGACCCGGTCGACGTCGTGCACGCGTGCCACGCCGTCCTCGGTCACCACCGTGTCCTCGAACGCCGCACCGTTCTCCGTGACCATGAGCGGCTGGTCCGGGTAGGTGTCGCGCAGCGAGACCAGCAGGTCGGTGAGGCCCGCCGGCTCGATGTTCCAGCCCATGGCGGTGTACGGGCCGGGCTGCGGCAGGAACTCGACGTCCTCGGCGGCGGGCCAGGGCGTTCCGGCTGAGTCCTTGTGCCCGTCGGCCTGCTGACGCTCGCCCTCGCCGGCGAAGTGGCGCACCCGCGTCGTCGAGTAGTAGTTGACGCCCAGCACGTCGAGCGGCTGCTTGGTGATCTCCAGGTCGCCGTCGAGCACGAACGACCAGTCGGTGACCGATGCGGTGTTCTCCAGCAGGTCCGCCGGGTAGGCACCCTCCAGCACCGGAGCCAGGAACGCCCGGTTGGCCAGCGCGTCGATCTTGCGGACGGCAGCCTGGTCCGCCTCGGACGACGGGTCGTCCGGCCGCAGGACGTGCAGGTTCAGCGTGATCGACGTCTTGGCCGAGTCGCCGAGCACCTCGCGGATCTGCTGGACCGCGAGGCCGTGCGCCAGGTTCAGGTGGTGCACGGCCTGCAGCGCGGCAAGGGCCTCCGTGCGGCCCGGCGCGTGGACACCCGAGCCGTAGCCGAGGTACGCCGAGCACCACGGCTCGTTGAGCGTGGTCCAGACGTCGATGCGGTCGCCGAGCTCCTCGGCCATCTTCCGGGCGTACCGCGCGAAGGCGTAGGCCGTCTCGCGGTTGGTCCAGCCGCCGGCGTCCTCGAGCTCCTGCGGGAGGTCCCAGTGGTAGAGCGTGACGACCGGCTTCACACCGGCGGCGATCAGCCCGTCCACCAGGTCCGAGTAGAACCGGATGCCCTCGGCGTTGAACTCGCCGGAGCCGCCCGGCTGCACCCGCGGCCACGCGATGGAGAACCGGTAGGCGCCGAGCCCCAGGTTCTTGATGTGCTCGACGTCCTCCTGCCACCGGTGGAAGTGGTCGTCCGCGACGTCGCCCGTGTCGCCGTTCAGCGTCTTGCCGGGCGTGTGCGAGAACGTGTCCCAGATGGACGGGCCGCGCCCGCCCTCTGTCGCGCCCCCCTCGATCTGGTACGACGCCGTCGCGGATCCCCAGAGAAACTCCGGGGGGAAACTCCGTGCACTCACACTGCCACCTCTCCCGGGCCGGTGGCCCGTGCTGTCCGTCCTTCGTACTCGACGCCCCACTCACCGGGGGCGTCCTCAGTGGTCACCTGCACGACGCCGGACGCGTACCGCACGCGGAACGTCGCGGGGGCGCCGGTGCCGCCGGGTACCACAACCTCTTCGTCGAACCCCTCGGGCAGACGGGTGCAGCGTAACGTCACGCCCTCGGCCCAGGCATAGTCGGGCCGGTCGTCGCGAGCGCCGACGGGCAGCACCGTGCCGGGGCGGACGAACAGCGGGAGGCTGTCGAAGCCGTGCTCCTCGGTCACCCAGCGCGGTCCGGTGACGGTAGGTGCCAGGCCGGCCGCGGCGACGTCGGGCAGGCGGGTCCACTCACCCTCCGGCACGTAGTAGTCCGCGCGCGACTCGTGGAAGACCGGAGCCACGAGCAGCGACGGCCCCAGCATGTACTGGGTGTCGACGGAGGCGGCGGTCCGGTCCTCGGGGAACTGGAGCACCATGGGGCGCATGACGGGCAGGCCCTCCTCCGCGGCCACGTGGCCGAGGCGCCCGAGGTACGGCATGAGCCGGAGCTTCAGCTTCGTGAACTTCCGGGTGACGTCGACCGCCTCGTCGTCGAAGGCCCACGGCACGCGGTAGGAGCTGGACCCGTGCAGCCGCGAGTGCGAGGACAGCAGGCCGAACGCCGCCCACCGCTTGAAGACAGCGGGGTCGGGCGTGCCCTCGAAGCCGCCGATGTCGTGGCTCCAGTAGCCGAACCCGGACAGCGACAGCGACAGGCCGCCACGCAGCGACTCCGCCATCGAGACGAACGTGGACTCGCAGTCGCCGCCCCAGTGCACGGGGAAGGCCTGCGTGCCCGCGGTCGCGGACCGGGCGAACAGCACTGCCTCGCCGCGCCCGCGCTCCTCCTCGAGCAGGTCGAAGACCGTCTTGTTGAACAGGGCGGTGTAGTAGTTGTGCATGCGCTGCGGGTCCGACCCGTCGTGCCAGACGACGTCGGTGGGGATGCGCTCGCCGAAGTCCGTCTTGAAGGCATCGACGCCCTGGCCCAGGAGCACGCGCAGCTTGTCCTGGTACCACGCGGCGGCGTCGGGGTTGGTGAAGTCGACGAGGCCCATGCCGGCCTGCCACTTGTCCCACTGCCACACGTCGCCCTCGGGCGTCGTGACCAGGTAGCCCTTCTCCTGGCCCTCGCGGAACAGGTGCGAACGCTGGGCGATGTACGGGTTGATCCACACGCAGACCTTCAGGCCCTTGTCGTGCAGCCGGGCCAGCATGCCCTCCGGGTCCGGGAACGTCGCCGGGTCCCACACGAAGTCGCACCAGTGGAACTGCCGCATCCAGAAGCAGTCGAAGTGGAACACCGAGAGCGGGATGTCCCGCTCGGCCATGCCGTCGATGAAGCTGTTGACGGTCTCCTCGTCGTAATTCGTGGTGAACGACGTCGACAGCCACAGCCCGTACGACCAGGCGGGAACGACCGCAGGCCGTCCGGTCAGGGCCGTGTACCGGCGCAGGATCTCGGCGGGAGTTGGGCCGTGGATGACGAAGTACTGGAGCGACTGCCCGGCCACCGAGAACTGGGTGCGGCTGACGACCTCGGAGCCGACCTCGAACGAGACCCGCTCGGGGTGGGCGACGAACACGCCGTACCCGCGGTCGGTCAGGTAGAACGGCACGTTCTTGTAGGCCTGCTCGCTCGCGGTGCCGCCGTCCTCGTTCCAGATGTCGACGCTCTGGCCGTTCTTCACGAACGCCCCGAACCGCTCGCCCAGGCCGTAGACGTGCTCGCCCACGCCGAGCGCGAGCTGCTCGTGCACGAAGTCGCCGTCGGGCGTGCTCGCGATCCCGATGCTCCGGTCCGACGACGAGGTGAGCACCTCGCCGTCGGCGATGAAGTCGACGTGCCACGGTCCGGCGGTGGCGACGCGCGCGGTCAGGCCGCCGGACGTGAGCTCGGCGGGGCCGCTCTCGGGCACGACCACCTTGACCGCGCCGGGCTCCGCGTTGACCCCGAAGTGCGGGCCGGGGTCGCGGCGGCCCTGGTGGTGCTCGATGCGCACGCCGATGACGTCGTCAGCGGGTGCGTTGAACGTGACCGTCACGAGCGGACGGTTCAGGGTGTCGCCGCGCTTGGTGATCGGCACAGTGGGCGCGTACACCGTCATGGTCTCGTCGCCGACCTCGACCGAGTCGACGTCCTGGGGACGGAGCATCTCGACGCCGGGGCGCAGCTGCCAGTAGCCGTCGGTGAATCTCATGGCTTGGGCCTCACTCGTCTCTGTAGGGCGAAGGGAATGGTGGTGTGGAGCGCGGTCACTTGACCGCCCCGGCGGTCACGCCCCGGGTCAGGGTGCGCTGGAAGATGAGGAAGAACACGACGGCGGGCACGAGCGAGACGAGCGAACCCGCGTTGATCGTCGGCGCGTCCATCATGCGATCGCCCTGCAGCGAGGCGAGGGCGATGGGGATCGTCTGGGTGTCGTTGCTGGTCAGCATGACCAGCGGGATGAAGAACTCGTTCCAGGTCCAGATGAAGAAGAAGATCATCAGGACCGACAGCGTCGGCCGCACGATCGGGAAGACGACCTGCCAGAGGATGCGCCACCGGCTCGCGCCGTCGAGGGCCGCGGCCTCCAGCAGCGCGGGCGGGAAGGTGCCGAGCACCGAGGACAGCAGGTAGGTGCCGAACGCCGACTGGATGACGGTGAAGATGATGATCACCGACCACTGCGAGTTCGACAGGCCGACCGACTGCGCCATGGTGAACAGCGGGTAGATCAGCGCCTCCTGCGGCAGCATGTTCGCCAGCAGGAACAGCGCGACGATCCACAGCCGCCCCTTCACCCGGCCGACGCCGATCGCGTACGCATTGAGCAGCGAGAGCAGAGCACCCAGCACGGCAACGACGGCCGAGATGAACACCGAGTTCCAGAGCTTCACCGGGAACTCGGTGCGCTCCCAGAACGCCACCACCCCGTCGAGGTAGAGCGAGGAAGGCCAGGACAGCGGCCCGTTCGCCGCGTAGTCCCCCGGCGACTTGAAGGCGTTCAGCACCATGATCCCGAACGGCGCGAGGACCGCGAGGCCCACGAGCACCGCTGCGGCCAGCACGAGCCAGCGGCCCGCACCACGGCGGTAGCGGGAGTTGACGGCGGTGGTGCGTACCTGCCGCGTGGGCGGTCGCACGTCCGTGGCGACAGCCATGTCAGATCCCCTCCCTCTCACGTCGTTCGGCCCGGTTCTGCAGGCCGAGGATGACCACGGCCACGACGACGATCACGAGGGTCAGCACCGTCGCGATCGCCGAGCCGTAGCCGACCTGGGACTTGTCGAAGAAGCTCAGGTACGAGTAGTAGCTGGGCACGAGGGTCGAGCTCTCCGGCCCGCCCCGCGTCAGCACGTAGATGGGTCCGAACACCTTCAGGGCCGCGACCGTGCAGGTCAGCGTGACCACGAAGGTCTCGGGCCGGATCTGGGGCACCGTGATGGCCCGGAACCGGTCCCACCAGCCGGCGCCGTCGAGCTCGGCCGCCTCGTAGAGCTCCGGGTCCACGCGCTGCAGCGCGGCCATGAAGATGACGACGGGGTAGCCCATCTGGACCCAGATCAGCACGAGCATCACCGACGGCAGCGCCGTGGTGGGGTCACCGAGCCAGTTGGGCGGCGCGGCGATCCCCATCCCGCGCAGGATCTCGTTCAGCGCACCGGTCTGGGAGTTCAGGATCCAGTTCCACAGCACACCCGCGACCGCGACCGGCAGGATCTGCGGCAGGTAGTACGTGGCCCGCAGCACCGAGGAGACCTGCGCGCCGAACCGCCGTCCGAGGTAGTCGAACAGCACCGCCGCGAGCACCAGCCCCAGCAGCGTCGGCACCAGGACCATCGCGACGATCATCGCCAGCGAGTTGCCGAACGACGTCCAGAACCTGTCGTCGCCCAGCAGGTCCGCGTAGTTGCCCAGCCCGTTCCAGCGCAGCGGCGCCATGCCACCGCGCCACTTGAACAGGCTGAAGTACACGTTCGTCACGAGCGGGTACCCGATCACCACGACGAAGGCGACCGCACCGGGCAGGAGGTACGGCAGGTACGCCACCCACTCCGGCCGACGACGGCGGCGCGTGCCGCCCTGCGCTCGCGGGCCCCCGGAGG
>NZ_JBHXBG010000253.1:0-5625 GCF_042726755.1 Promicromonospora sp. NPDC060271
CCCCGCGGGGGGGCGCCTCCCTGTGCGGCGGGCGCGTCCCCCTCCGCCCCCTCCTCGGGGGGCCGGGGGCCCCGGCCCCCCCCCCCCCACCACCGGAGGGTCACATCGAGGCGAGGAGGTCCTCCATCGTCGCGATCTCGGCCTGCTGGGTGTCGACTATCGTCTGCGCCATCTCGACCGCGGCCGGGTCCTGACCGGACTCGATCTCCTCCTGCGCCATCTCCACCGCGCCCTGGTGGTGCGCGATCATCTGCTCCAGGAACAGCCGGTTCGCCTCGGGGCCAGCGGCTTCGGCGAGCGCCTGCATGTCCTCCTCGGACATCATGCCGCTCATCCCGGCGTGGCCGGAGTGCTCGGCGGTGCGCTCGGCGCCCCACGTGTCCAGCCACTGGCCGAGCTCCTCGATCTCGGGCGCCTGGGCGGCCTTGACCTGGTCGGCGAGCTCTGCGATCTGGGGGTCGACGTCGGGCTTGGCCAGGACGACGTCGGACATCTCGATCGCCTGCTCGTGGTGGGGGATCATCATCTGCGCGAACATGACGTCCGCGTCGTTGTGCTCTGCGTGCTCGCCGGCCACGGTCGTGGTGTCCTGCGCGGGCTCCTCGCCCGAGCAGCCCGCGAGGGCAAGTGCTCCGGCCAGGACGATGACAGACATAACGGTGCGCTTCATGGGGTCTTCCTCTAGCTGGTCTCGGGGTAGCAGTCACTGACCCGGCCGCGCTGGGCGCGGCAGGGCTGTCGGATCGGCGCCGGTAGGCGCCGGGCCGGGGTCTACGTCCGAGAGATACAGAGCTCGTGCAGGGAAGGCGCGGCGACGGCGCGGACGCCGGCCAGCGCCTGTGTGAGGGCCGTCGCCACCTCGAGCGGGGCCCGCCATAGCAGCCGGCGTGCGGGCACGACCAGGGCCAGGAGCGCGACGAGGACCATGAGGCACATCGCCGTCGTGAGACCGTCGCCGCAGCATCCCTCGCAGTCGCCCGCGCCCCCTTCGCCGTGGCCGTCCAGCGCCTCCGCCATCGGCCTGACGACGACGGCGGTGGCGATGACGGCCTGCTCCGCGACAACCACGGGGGCCTCGTGCGGCACGGCGTGCGAGTGCCTGGTCGGTGACCCGCTCATCGAGTGCATGGTGACCACCCCGACGATCACCGTCAGGATCGCCAGCACGCCGACCGGGCGCCGGCGAGGCCCGGCGACGGCCGAACGAAGAAGCGAGATCACGCGCACGGCACGGAGGCTATCCCACCGCCGATGGGGATGAAACCGCGGCCGCGGACCCCGCCGCCCGTCGCCGGCGCGAGGGGTGGCGCGGCGTCCGCCCCTCGCGCCGGGTAGGTCAGCCAACGCGCAGGACCACCGGGTTGGACTGCCAGACCTGGGTGTACCGGACGGACTTGCCCGGGACCGGCGCCTCGATCTGCATGCCGTCACCGGCGTAGATCGCGATGTGGCCGGGCGACCAGAGCAGGTCACCGGGCTGCGCCTGGGACCAGGGCACCTCGGTCCCCGCGTACCGCTGCTCGGACGAGGTCCGGGGCAGGTCGATCCCGACCTGCGCGAAGACGTAGGACGTGAATCCGGAGCAGTCCATCCCGGCCGGGGTCTCGCCGCCCCACAGGTACGGCACCCCGAGGTACCGCATCCCGATGGACACGATGGCCGATCCCTGGGCAGACGCCGGGATCTCGACGGCAGCGGCGGCTTCCGCGGCGGCGGCCACCTCCGCCTCCGCCTCTGCTTCGGCCTCGGCGGCGAGCTCCGCCTGGTACTCCTCGTTCTCCTCGGCCGAGGTCACGGAGACCGCGGCCGTCTCGACGTTCAGCCTGGCGTCGGTGGCGACGGTCACCACGGGTGCGGCGGCGACCGCCTCCTTGGCCTGGGCGGTCAGGGCGTTGAGGTCGGCCGTGTCGAGCGTGCCGCTGACGGCCTTGCCGGCCAGCGACGAGCTGACCTCTGTGGCCGGTGCCGCCTGGGCGGACGGGGCCACCAGGGACAGCAGCACGCCGGAACCGGCCGCCGCCGCCACGGCGGTGCGGCCGGCGAACGCGGCGGCCTGCTCGGTGGCGGTCCGGGCGACGTCGGCCAGGACGGGGCGGCGCACCGCCCGATGACGACCACGGCCGCGCACGGCCGGGTTGAGGTTGAAGCTGGGCTCCATGAAAGCTGGGACCTTTCGGATCGGAGTAGGACCACACGCGCGGCCCGGGTTCGGGGCGCGCTGAACCGGTCGACACCCTGATGGGGTGGTGTCGACGGGGGCGTGGTGGTCTACGTCCGGGAGATCCCGAGGGCGTGCAGCGACGGCGCTTCCGCCATCGCCAGGCCCGACGGATCCGTCGGGCAGTGGTGCGCGAGCTCGGGTACCAGCCACCGCATCGCGAGGGCCGGGGCCCTCGCGAGGTCCACGGAGGGTGACACGGTCCGGTCGGACCGCGCGGTCACCGGGCGATCCTCGGCGCAGTGGTTCGGGCCCTCGCCATGGTGTCCGTCGCCGTGCTGCCCGGGAGCACCGGTGACCTGGTCCGGCGCGGTCGCCGAGACCTGCGCCGCATGGTGCTCCGCCGCGCCGTACGCCGCCGCGCCGTGACCGGCGTCGTCCAGGTGGACACCGCAGACGGCCTGCACGCCCAGGACCACGAGCGCGAGGAACATGGCCGTCAGGACACTCGTGAGCCCACGCCGAGGAGCGGCGAGCGGCGAACGGACGGCACGTGTCAGGTTCATGGCGAGCCCTAGGGTAACGGAACGGACACGCTCGTGGGCAACTGCGCGAGGTGTCCTGATCGTGTGACCGCTACGAGTCGGCCGCGCTGCAGATCGGGTCCTGCCACCGCACCACCGTCTCGGCCGCGGAGCGGGCGGCGACCAGCGTGGACATGAGCGAGACGTCCCGGCCGCCCGACTCGCTCGCCGGCGTCTCGACGGGACAGACCGCACGGCCGACGACGTTCCGGGTGGGAATCTGCTCCAGGGCGCCGTCGTCGCGCAGGAGCAGCAGGCTGACGTCGTCGACGTTCACGACCATGCCGTCGTGATACCTGGAGCTCGTCGCGCCGGGCGACCCGAGGCCCTCGACCACTACGCGCTCGTTGGGGAGCCATCGTGAGGACGCGACGGGCACCCACAGCGACCACAGCAGGAGGAGGACGAGCAGCAGCGCCGGGTAGGTCCGGTCCGCGAGCCGGATCCAGCCCGGCGCCTCGTGCGCGTGCGCCAGCACGAAGAGCGTCACGGTCACCGCGCCGATCACCTGGTACAGCAGCAGGAGCAGGTCGCCGCTCACGGCTGCGGAGATCAGCCCGATGAGGAACGCCAGCGCCGCGAACACGGCCAGGGCGGCGCCGGTCCACAGGCTCGTCCCGGCCGCTCGGCTCCTGACGTTCAGCTCGTCGAGCGGGAAGCCGTCGATCCGGCCGCTGACCCGGAAGTCGAGCCGCCGCATCCACGAGACCCAGGCGTAGAACGCGAAGATCGCCACGGACGCCGCCGGCAGGCACAGGATGCCCGCCACGACGAGGACGGCGAAGGGGTCGATCCGGCCCGGCCGGGCCCGGATGCGGCGCTGCAGCACGACGCCGAGCACGGCGACCGTCGCGACGAGGTCGGTCCAGGTCGCTAGGACCAGGCTCAGCGGATTGACGTGCTGGATGACGGCGAGGGTCGCGTTCGCGTCGCCGTGCGTGATCGACCAGACGTTGAACGCGATGAGGACGAAGGGTGCGATCGGGATCGCGGCCAGGAACAAGGGGTCCTTGAGCAGCGCCCCGAGGCCCGTCTCGTCGCCGGGCCTCGGCGGCGTGCTGATCTCACCGGACCGGTCGACCGCACGCTCGTCGGACATGGCGAAGAACATAGCGGCAGGGCTGCCGCGGCTGAAGAGCCGGGTGCGATGTCGGCGAAGCCCCTCCGTCTCAGGGGTGACGGAGGGGCTTGTCTGGTTCGTGTCAGCTGATCTTGCGGTGGTAGGCCGACATCGCGAGGAAGTACGCGAGGGTGAGGATGCCGACGCACCAGCCGAGCGCGACCCAGATGTCGGTGCCGACCGGCTGTTGGGCCAGGAGGTCGCGGATCGTGTTGACGATGGAGGTCACGGGCTGGTTCTCGGCGAACCACCGCACGGGGCCGGGCATGGTCTCGGTCGGGACGAAGGCTGAGCTGAGGAAGGGTAGGAAGATCAGCGGGTAGGAGAACGCGCTCGCGCCGTCCACGGTCTTGGCGGACAGGCCGGCGATGACCGCGAGCCAGGTCAGGGCCAGGGTGAACAGGACCAGGATGCCCGTTACGCCGAGCCAGGCCAGGATGCCCGCGCCGGAGCGGAACCCCATCAGGAGGCCGACCAGGACGACGACCGCGATGGAGACGAGGTTGGCGACCAGTGAGGTCAGGACGTGTGCCCACAGCACCGACGATCGGGCGATGGGCATGGACTGGAAGCGTTCGAAGATGCCGCCCTGCAGGTCCAGGAAGAGTCGGTACGCCGTGTAGGCGATGCCCGACGCGATGGTGATGAGCAGGATGCCGGGCAGGAGGTAGTTGACGTAGTTGTCGGTACCGGTCTGGATGGCGCCGCCGAAGACGTAGACGAACAGCAGCATCATCGCGATCGGCGTGACGGCGGTGGTGATGATGGTGTCGGGGCTGCGCAGGATGTGGCTCAGGGACCGGCCGGTCAGGACGGCGGTGTCGCCGAAGAAGTGCTTGCTCATGACTGCTCCTTGCTCGGCTCGGCCGTGGCCGGCTCGGTCTCGTTGTTGTCCTTGTTGTTCTCGCCGTCCTTGCCGTTGGTGCCGACGAGCGTGAGGAAGATGTCTTCCAGGGAGGGCTGCTTCTCGACGTACTCGACCTTGGCCGGGGGCAGCAGGGCCTTGAGCTCTGCGAGGGTGCCGTTGGCGATGATGCGGCCCTGGTGCAGGATCGCGATGCGGTCGGCGAGCTGTTCGGCCTCGTCCAGGTACTGGGTGGTCAGCAGCACGGTCGTGCCCTGCTTGGCCAGCTCCGCGACGACCTGCCAGACCTCGATCCGGGCTTCGGGGTCCAGGCCGGTGGTGGGCTCGTCGAGGAAGATGATCGGCGGGTTGCCGATCAGGCTCATCGCGATGTCCAGGCGGCGGCGCATGCCACCGGAGTACGTGCCTGCTTTGCGGGATCCGGCGTCGACCAGGTCGAACCGGTCCAGGAGGTCGTCGGCGACCTTGCCGGGGTTGTTCAGGTGGCGCAGCTTGGCGACCAGGACGAGGTTCTCCCGGCCGGTCAGGACCTCGTCGACCGCCGCGAACTGTCCGGTCAGGCTGATCGACTCCCGGACGGCCTGCGCGTCCGTGGTGACGTCGAACCCGTGGATGGTCGCGGTGCCGGTGTCCGGCCGCAGCAGGGTCGACAGGATCCGCACCATGGTGGTCTTGCCTGCACCGTTGGAGCCCAGCAGCGCGAAGATGCTGCCGTGTGCGACCTCGAAGTCCACGCCTTGCAGGACGTGCAGGTCCTTGTAGGACTTCTTGATGCCCTGCACCCGGATCGCAGGCCCGCGCCCTGCTCCGGTGGTTGTCTCGGTACTCATCTGACTCCCTCTCGTCACGTTCTCGAAGATTGCGGATCGCCCCGCCTGCCGGGTCCGGCCGCCGTGGC
>NZ_JBHXBG010000254.1:0-5477 GCF_042726755.1 Promicromonospora sp. NPDC060271
CCGCTGTCCGTGACTTTCGAGGATCTTCCTGAGGATAGGTATGCTCCGCCTCATCGTGCAGCGGTTGCTGCTCCTGATACCGCTGCTCCTAGGGCTGTCGGTGCTGTTGTTCGCGTGGGTCCGGGCGCTGCCCGGCGGCCCCGCGACCGCCCTGCTGGGCGAGCGGGCCACACCAGAGGCCGTCGCTCGCATCAACACCCTGTACGGCTTCGACCAGCCGCTGCACGTCCAGTACTTCAAGTACCTGGGCCGCCTGCTGACGGGAGACTTCGGCGTCTCCACGCGGACCGGCCGTCCGGTGCTGGACGAGTTCATCACGCGCTTCCCCGCGACGATCGAGCTGACCGTGGTCGCGCTGATCATCGCGATCGGCATCGGCATCCCGCTCGGCTACGTCGCCGCTCGGCGGGCCGGCTCGATCATCGACCACTCGTCGGTCGTCGTGTCGCTGATCGGCGTCACCGTGCCGGTGTTCTTCCTCGCCTTCATCCTGAAGTACCTGTTCGCCGTGGAGCTGGGCTGGTTCCCCTCCACAGGGCGGCAGGACCCGACGATGATCTCGACACATCCGACGAACTTCTACGTGCTGGACGGACTGCTCACCGGTGAGTGGGACGCCGCATGGGACGCGCTGGTGCACCTGATCCTGCCGGGTATCGCGCTCGGCACCATCCCGCTCGCGATCGTCGCGCGGATGACCCGCGCGGCGGTGTCCGAGGTGCAGAACGCCGACTACGTCCGCACGGCCCGTGCGAAGGGCATCAAGCCCGCACGGCTGCGCGGCGAGCACATCCTGAAGAACGCGATGCTCCCGGTGCTGACGACGATCGGCCTGCAGGTGGGCCTGCTGCTGTCGGGCGCGGTGCTCACCGAGACGGTCTTCGCGTTCAGCGGCATCGGCTCGTTCCTCGCGGAAGCGGTGTTCAACGCCGACTACCCGGTGATGCAGGGCTTCGTCCTGATGATCGCGATCGTGTACGCCCTCGTGAATCTGTTCGTCGACGTGTCGTACGGGCTGATCGACCCCCGGCTGAGGAGGCAGCAGTGAGTGCCAACGAGCTTCCTGTGACCGACGGGGTGGCTGCCCAGCCGCTCCACACCAGCATCCACGGCGACGGACCCGCCGGCGCCGACCACGGCGGCGAGGGTGTCTGGGCGCGTGCCTGGCGCACCCTGCGCAAGAACCCCGTGGCGATCGCCGGTTTCGTGATCGTCGCGGCCTTCGTGATCGTCGCGCTGCTCGCCCCGCTGATCGCCCCGTACGGCGCCCACGAGCTGCCGGGCCGCGCCGAGGTGCGCCCCACGATGATCCCCGGGCCGTCGGCCGAGTACCCGCTGGGCCTGGACCGCTACGGCGGTGACGTGCTGAGCAAGCTGATCTGGGGTGCCCGCGCGTCGCTCCTGGTGGGCGTCCTGTCCACGCTGTTCGGCCTCGCCGGCGGCATGGCTCTGGGCCTGCTCGCGGGCTGGTTCGGCAAGTGGGTCGACTTCGCGGCGATGCGCCTGGTGGACCTGATGCTGTCCGTGCCGTCGCTGCTCCTGGCCGTCTCGATCGCCGCGATCGCCGGTCAGTCGTCGATGTCGGTCATCGTCGCCATCGGTGTGGTGCAGATCCCGATCTTCGCCCGCCTGCTGCGCGGCTCGATGCTCGCGCAGCGCGGCCAGGACTACGTGCTGGCCGCGTCTGCGCTCGGCCTGAGCCGGCGCTCGGTGACCATGAGCCACGTGCTGCCCAACAGCGTCGGCCCGGTCATCGTGCAGGCGACGCTGACCCTGGCCACCGCGGTGATCGAGGCCGCGGCGCTGTCCTTCCTCGGCCTCGGTGGCGGCGAGCCCTCCACCGCCGAGTGGGGCCGCATGCTGACGGCCGCACAGCAGGAGCTCGCGGTCGCGCCGCGCCTGGCGATCCTGCCCGGTATCTGCATCGCCGTGACGGCCCTCGGCTTCACCCTCGTGGGCGAGAGCCTGCGCGAGGCCCTCGACCCCCGGAACAGGACCCGAAAATGAGCGAGACCCCTGAGCAGAAGACCTCCGGCGCCGCAGTGGGTGGCACGGCCGGTCCGGTGCCTGGCAAGGAGGACGCCGACGTCGTCCTGCGCGTCGAGGACCTGTGCGTCGACTTCCGCACCGAGAACGGCGCCGCGCGCGCCGTCGCGGGCGCGAACCTGACGGTCCGGCGCGGCCAGACCGTCGCGATCGTGGGGGAGTCGGGCTCCGGCAAGACCACGCTGGCCATGGCCGTGCTCGGCCTGCTCGCCAGCAACGGCTCGGTGGCCGAGGGGCACATCTGGTTCAAGGACGAGGACCTGGGCAAGGTCAGCCCGCAGCGCATGGCGCAGCTGCGCGGCACGGAGCTCGGCCTCGTGCCGCAGGACCCGATGACCAACCTCGACCCGATCATGCGGATCGGGCAGCAGATCGACGAGGGCCTGATCGACAACGGCCTGCGGACCCGCCGGGACGCGCGCGCCCGCACGGTCGAGCTGCTCGACGAGGTCGGCCTGCCCGACGCCCGGCGCCGGGCGAGCCAGTACCCGCACGAGTTCTCCGGCGGCATGCGCCAGCGTGCGCTCATCGCCATGGGCCTGTCGGGCCGCCCGGCGCTGCTGGTGGCGGACGAGCCGACGTCGGCCCTGGACGTGACGGTGCAGCGGGGCATCCTCGACCAGCTCTCCGGACTGACCGAGGAGCTCGGCACCGCGGTGCTGCTCATCACGCACGACCTCGGCCTCGCCGCCGAGCGCGCCGACATCGTCGTGGTCATGTACCGCGGCGACATCGTCGAGCAGGGGCCCGCGCGCCAGGTGCTGACCGACCCGCAGCACGAGTACACCAAGCGCCTCATGGCCGCCGCGCCGTCGCTCGCCTCGCGGCGCATCGAGATCGCGCGCGAGCGCGGGCTCGAGGACGTGCTGGACGACGCACTGCTGGCCCACGGCGAGGACGGGGCAGCGGAGGGTGCGGCGGAGGCGTCCGTCCTGGTGTCCGTCAAGGACGTGAGCAAGGTCTTCCCCATCCGCGGCAACGGCCTGTTCTCCCGCGCCAAGGACTTCACGGCGGTCGACGGCGTCAGCCTCGACATACCGCGCGGCTCCACGGTGGCCGTGGTGGGGGAGTCCGGTTCGGGCAAGTCGACGCTCGCCCGGATGATCCTGGACATCGAGAAGCCGACCACCGGCACGATCACCTTTGACGGCGGCCTCGTGGGCGCAGGCAGCCACCGGGACCAGATCGCCTACCGGCGCCGGGTCCAGCCCGTGTTCCAGGACCCCTACTCGTCGCTCGACCCGCTGTACTCGGTGTACCGCGCGATCGAGGAGCCGCTGCGCGCGCACTCCTACGGGGACGCCGCGGCCCGCCGGGCCCGGGTGGAGGAGCTCGCCGACCAGGTGGCGCTGAGCAAGGGCCAGCTCCAGCGGTTCCCCTCGGAGCTGTCCGGCGGCCAGCGCCAGCGCGTGGCGATCGCGCGCGCCCTCGCGCTGTCGCCCGAGCTCGTGGTGTGCGACGAGGCGGTCTCAGCGCTCGACGTGGTGGTGCAGGCGCAGATCCTGCAGCTCCTCGCCGGCCTGCAGGAGGACCTGGGGCTGACCTACCTCTTCATCACGCACGACCTCGCCGTCGTACGGCAGATCGCCGACCGGGTGCTGGTCATGCAGGAGGGGCGGGTGGTCGAGGAGGGGACCGTCGACTCGGTCTTCGACTCGCCCGCCACCGCCTACACGCGGGCCCTGCTCGACGCCATCCCGGGCAAGGACCTGGAGCTCGCTCTCTGAGAGCTGCACGGGGGTTCGCGGCGCCCTGGCTCGCGTTGACCGGGGCGCTGCGACGCCACTAAGATGGCTGGCGGTGCCGTGCGCCTTCTGGCGATCGTCGGAACCTCACGAGCGCAGCTCGAAGCACGAGCAGAGCTCAAACAGACCCTGTCCTTACTACACCATGTCCGCATCGGAGCATCGAACTCAATGACCATCTCCACCCCCGCGAAGTCCGCACCCCAGGTTGCCATCAATGACATCGGCACCGAGGAGGACTTCCTTGCTGCCATCGACGCCACCATCAAGTACTTCAACGATGGGGACATCGTCGAAGGCACGATCGTCAAGGTGGACCGCGACGAGGTCCTTCTCGACATCGGCTACAAGACCGAGGGTGTGATCCCGTCCCGGGAGCTCTCGATCAAGCACGACGTCGACCCTGGCGAGGTTGTCGCCGTCGGTGACGCCGTCGAGGCCCTGGTCCTCCAGAAGGAGGACAAGGAAGGCCGCCTGATCCTGTCCAAGAAGCGCGCACAGTACGAGCGCGCCTGGGGCACGATCGAGAAGATCAAGGAAGAGGACGGCGTCGTCACCGGCACCGTCATCGAGGTCGTCAAGGGTGGCCTCATCCTCGACATCGGCCTGCGCGGCTTCCTCCCCGCCTCCCTCGTGGAGATGCGTCGCGTCCGCGACCTCCAGCCGTACGTCGGCAAGGAGATCGAGGCCAAGATCATCGAGCTCGACAAGAACCGGAACAACGTCGTGCTCTCGCGCCGTGCCTGGCTCGAGCAGACGCAGTCCGAGGTTCGCTCCACCTTCCTGCAGACGCTGCAGAAGGGCCAGGTGCGCCCGGGTGTCGTCTCCTCGATCGTCAACTTCGGTGCGTTCGTGGACCTCGGCGGCGTCGACGGTCTCGTGCACGTCTCGGAGCTGTCCTGGAAGCACATCGACCACCCGTCCGAGGTCGTCGAGGTCGGCCAGGAGGTCACCGTCGAGGTGCTCGACGTCGACTTCGACCGCGAGCGTGTCTCCCTGTCGCTGAAGGCGACGCAGGAGGACCCGTGGCAGACCTTCGCCCGTACGCACGCCATCGGTCAGGTCGTGCCGGGTAAGGTCACCAAGCTCGTCCCGTTCGGCGCGTTCGTCCGCGTCGAGGACGGCATCGAGGGCCTGGTCCACATCTCGGAGCTGGCCGTGCGCCACGTCGAGCTGCCGGAGCAGGTCGTCACCGTCGGTGCCGAGGTCTTCGTCAAGGTCATCGACATCGACCTGGAGCGCCGCCGCATCTCGCTGTCGCTCAAGCAGGCCAACGAGGGCGTGGACCCGGAGTCCGAGGACTTCGACCCCGCGCTGTACGGCATGGCCGCCGAGTACGACGAGGCCGGGAACTACAAGTACCCGGACGGCTTCGACCCGGAGACCAACGAGTGGCTCGAGGGCTTCGAGACCCAGCGCGAGGCGTGGGAGGCGGAGTACGCCAAGGCGCACGAGCGCTGGACCGCGCACCGCAAGCAGGTCGCCGAGGCGCTCACCGCGGACACCGAGGCCACGGCCGAGGCCCCGGCGGCGTCGGCCGGCGGCAGCGGCGCCAGCAGCAGCACCACCTACTCCTCGGCTCCGGTCGAGGAGGCCGGCGGTACGCTGGCTTCGGACGAGGCGCTCGCCGCGCTCCGTGAGAAGCTCACGGGTAACTGAGCTGATCTGAGCTGATCGGATCGACGG
>NZ_JBHXBG010000255.1:0-5340 GCF_042726755.1 Promicromonospora sp. NPDC060271
CTTCTTCGGAAGTGCGGCCCGTCGGCATTTCCACGCTGACGCGGTCGCCGTGCCGGCCGACGCCCGCAGAGGCGGCGATCGTCCTCAGACAACTCCAAGGCAATTCCTTTCAGCAAAAATCCATTCGCGCACGTTCCCTTCATGCCTTTTCCTTGGAGCCACGCCGCGCCAGGAATTGCCCCATGCGCACTTGACCTGTTGAGTTGTCTTCAGCGCGCAGACGAAAACGGCGGCACGGGAGGGCAGATGATCGAGGACGTGAAGATCGACGGCCACACGGGGGCGGCAGGCGGCGCCCCGACAGGCACGCCGGAACCCGAGCGGCCCGCATCGCTGGGGAAGCTCGTCGAGCAGATCTCCGACCAGGCATCGAGGCTCGTACGCGCGGAGATCGCGCTCGCCAAGGCGGAGCTGGCCGAGAAGGCGAAGAAGTCCGGCATCGGTATCGGACTGCTGGTCTTCGCGCTACTGATCCTCGTCTACACCGTTGGCGTGCTGCTCCTGGCCGCCGTGTACGGCCTCGGGACGGTGTGGCCGCTGTGGCTGTCCGCGCTCGCCATAGGCGGGTTCATGCTGCTCGTCACGGCCGTCCTGGCCCTGGTGGGCGTGCAGCTCCTGAAGAAGGGCACCACCCCGCCCGAGAGCGTCCAGCGGGTGAAGGACGACATCGCGTCGATCAGGGAGGGGATGCACCGATGAGCACTCCGACAACACCGCCGCCCAGCAGCCATGAGCTCGAGGCCGAGGTTCTCCGCACCCGTGCGGAGCTCGCCGCGGCCATCGACGAGCTGACCACCCGCCTGAGCCCCGGCTATCAAGCCGCCCGCATCGCGCGCGAGGCCAAGCAGGCCGCCAGCGACGCCGGCGCGATGGCTACCGGCGCGTTCGGCAACAAGAACGGCCCGGCGCAAGATCCGCGCCGGGCCCGCAACGCCAAGCTCCTGATGGGAGCCACGCTAGTGGTGGTCATCGGTACGGCAGTTGCCGTGACCGCCGTACTCAGGCGCGCGCGGGGCTGAGCTGGGGGGCAGCACCCGGCGCGCCTTCGTTTCTGCTTGCCGACCAATCCGTCAACGACGCCTGACTAGTTGTCAGAGTCGCCCGAGCTGTCCGCTGCCGCACCGAGCAGCGCCCGTACCTCGGACTCCTTGTAGCGGCGGTGACCGCCAAGTGTCCGGATCGACGAGAGCTTTCCCGCTTTTGCCCAACGCGTTACTGTCTTGGGGTCAACACGGAACAAGCTCGCTACCTCGGCGGGCGTGAGCAGGACCTCGGATTCTCCGTGGATGGACATCCCCGCACCTCCTCCGGAACGGTGTCGGCCTGGCCGTACCAGGCGGTTGACGACACCCGCTCTTGCACCATTGTTAGCAGCAAACGGGATTTAGGCGACTTGGGGGAGCGGTTTATTTCCTCACTTTCTCGAGGCCTCGCCACGCGCGCCCGTTTCGGGCGTGTCTCGGACACGTGCGACACGCCAATGCCACTATCCGGTCGCACCTCGTCGCCGCGAACGGCCGGCGGCAGGGGCGGAGCCGGTCGACATCCGCACGTCAACCAGGAGTCGGCAAAGCATCAGGGAAAGGCGCCCCGCGCCCGAGAGCGGGATTCTGTCGCCGCACGGCCTCGACCCCGACCAGTTGGCCGCCATGGCAATGTACCAACCAGGTGTCAGCCATGTGTTCGTCAAGGAACTGGCCGTCTGCGAGCGAGACGTGGCGGTCCGGGTGATCCGAATGTCACATCAGGCGATCGGACGAATCACGTCCACGGACTGGAAGAAACGCCGTACCAGCATGTAACGTTGGAACCTGGACAGACGAAACGCTACGGGGCCGCACGTCCATGCACGGTGCCGCCCCGCTCCTACGTTGAGGGGGGTCGGAGCCATGGGCCGCGGCCGTCAGAAGGCTAAGCAGACCAAGGTTGCTCGCGAGCTGAAGTACTACAGCCCGGACACCAATTATCACGCCCTCGAGCAGGAGCTCAGCGGAAGCTCCCGCACGGATGTTGCGACACAGTCGCGGTGGGACGCCCCGGAGGACGAGGAGTACGACAACAGGTACTCCGACTGGCTAGAGCAGGACGGCAACACGCGTTAAAGGTGCCGGCGCCTTAGCGCCGGCACCGCGCTCAGCCCTCGATCAGGTCTCCCTGGTCCTGGCTCCGCATCATCAGCGGTAGTCGTTCACGAGCCTGACAGCGCCGCCGGATACGCCCTTCGTCCCTGCGACCAGGTCCTCCTGCGCCGCAGAGGCATCCAGGGTCTCGACGCTCCCGAGCGTCCACGCGGGCACGCCCAGCGTGGACAGACGGGAGAGGGCAGCGGCGGCGCCGTCAGCGCCAACTACCGCCACCATGCCAACGCCCAGGTTGAGGGTGTTCTCCAGGTCGCGGTTCGGGACGCCGCCGAGGTCACGCACCATGCGGAACACCGCCGGCACGTCCCAGGACGCGCGATCGACCGTGGCGACCAGCCCAGCCGGGAGCACGCGCGCCAGGTTCGCGGCGAGGCCGCCACCTGTCACGTGCGTGAACGCGTGGACCTGTGCCGCCTCGTCCGCGGCGAGGGCCAGGCAGTCCGTGGCGTAGACGCGCGTCGGCTCCAGAAGCTCTTCGCCCAGCGCCCGGCCGAGATCGTCCACGTGCCGGTCGAGGGACCAGCCCGCATGCTTGATCACCGCGCGCACCAGCGAGTACCCGTTGGAGTGCAGACCGCTGGACGCCATGCCGATCAGCACGTCGCCGGGCTGGACCCGGTCCGGACCGAGGACCTTGTCGGCCTCCACGATGCCCGTGGCGGCCCCCGCGACGTCGTACTCGTCGGGCTTCAGGAGGCCGGGGTGCTCGGCGGTCTCGCCACCGACCAGCGCGGTGTCGGCCACCTCGCAGGCCTGCGCGATGCCGCGGACGATGTCCGCGATCCGCTCTGGCACCACCTTGCCCGTGGCGATGTAGTCGGTCATGAACAAGGGCTTGGCGCCGATCACGACGATGTCGTCGACGACCATGCCCACCAGGTCGAACCCGATGGTGTCGTGCTTGTCCATCGCCTGCGCGATCGCGACCTTGGTGCCGACGCCGTCGGTGGACGTCGCCAGCAGCGGCGCGCGGTAGCCCTTGAACGCCGACAGGTCGTAGAGGCCGGCGAAGCCGCCCACTCCGCCGAGCACTGCCGGACCCTGCGTGCGGCGCACGGCGTCCTTCATGAGCTCGACGGCCTTGTCGCCCGCCTCGGTGTCGACGCCGGCGGCGGCGTACGTCAGGCCTTCGGATGTCACTGGTGCTCCATGAGGGTGGTCGGTGCGGGTGAAGCGGTGTGCTGGTGAAGCGGTGTGGTCACGGGTGATCGAGCGCGGTCGCGCCGCCCCTGCTCACGGCGAGCTGCTTGAGCCCGTCCTCGGGCGGGCCGAGCGGCAGCTCCGCCTGCTCGAGCAGGTGCTTGCCGAGCTGGTCGTCCGGGGGCAGCTCGATCGGGTACTTGCCCGTGAAGCAGGCCGCGCAGAGCTGCGAGCTGGGCTGCTCCGTGGCGGCGATCATGCCCTCGGTGGTGATGTAGCCGAGGCTGTCGGCGCCGAGCGACTGGCCGATCTCGTCGACGGCCAGGCCGTTGGCGATGAGCTCGGCGCGCGACGCGAAGTCGATGCCGTAGAAGCAGGGCCACTTCACCGGTGGCGACGAGATGCGCACGTGTACCTCGGCGGCGCCCGCCTCGCGCAGCATCCGGATCAGGGCGCGCTGGGTGTTGCCGCGCACGATCGAGTCGTCCACGACCACGAGGCGCTTGCCCTTGATGACCTCGCGCAGCGGGTTGAGCTTCAGGCGGATGCCGAGCTGCCGCAGCGTGTCGGACGGCTGGATGAACGTGCGGCCAACGTAGGCGTTCTTGGTGAGGCCCTGGCCGAACGGGATCCCGGACTCCGCGGCGTAGCCGACGGCGGCCGGGGTGCCGGACTCCGGCGTCGGGATCACCAGGTCGGCCTCGACGGGGTGCTCGCGCGCGAGCTGGCGGCCCATCTCGACCCGGGCGGCGTGCACCGATCGGCCGTTGATCGTGTTGTCCGGCCGGGCCAGGTACACGTACTCGAAGACGCAGGCCGCGCGCTCGGGCTGGGCGAAGCGCTCCGAGCGCATGCCGTCGGCGTCGATGCAGATGAGCTCGCCGGGCTCGACGTCGCGCACGTAGGACGCCCCCACGATGTCCAGGGCGGGGGTCTCGCTGGCGACCACCCAGCCGCGGTCGAGGCGACCGAGGACGAGCGGGCGCACACCCTGCGGGTCGCGGGCCGCGTACAGGGTGTTCTCGTCCATGAAGACGAGGGAGAAGGCGCCGCGCAGACGCGGGAGCACCTCCAGCGCCGTAGCCTCGAGGGTGCGGTCCGCGTCGCCGGCGAACAGTGCCGTGATGAGGGCGGTGTCGGTCGTGTTGCCGCGGGCGAGCTCGCCCCGGCGCTGCGCGCCGTAGCGCTCGGCCACGAGGTTGACGAGCTCCGCCGAGTTGGTCAGGTTGCCGTTGTGGCCGAGGGCCACCGTGCCCGACGCCGTGGCGCCGAGCGTGGGCTGGGCGTTCTCCCAGGTCACGCCACCGGTGGTGGAGTAACGGCAGTGCCCGACGGCGATGTGGCCGGTCAGGGCGTTCAGGGCTGTCTCGTCGAAAACCTGGGAGACGAGCCCCATGTCCTTGTAGACGAGGATCTGCTCACCGTTGCTGGTGGCGATGCCCGCGGACTCCTGTCCGCGGTGCTGCAGGGCGTACAGACCGAAGTACGCGAGCTTGGCGACCTCCTCGCCGGGTGCCCAGACCCCGAAGACGCCGCATGCGTCCTGGGGGCCCTTCTCGCCGGGCATGAGGTCGTGGTTGAGTCGGCCATCTCCGCGCAGAGGCATGCCCCGAGTATCCCATGCGGCCGGATCGAAGTCGTCAGACCGACCTGTGACCTCCGCGTCAGCGGCCGCGCAGGCTCCGGCGGTCGGCGAGCACGGCGAACAGCCCGGCCAGCAGCGTGGTCACCATCGTGACGAAGGCCGTCAGCACCGTGACGTACACGCCGGGCTTCATCATGGCCGCACCGGAGGGCGAGTTCACCAGGTACAGGGACAGGCCCAGCCCGAGAACTATCCCGATCAGCGCGCCGGTCCAGAAGAACGCCTTGTACCGCGGAGCCCGGCGAACGCTGGCCGGGTCGATGACGTCGCGCACCTCCACGTCGTCGGCGGGATCGCTCGGTGCCTGGGTCTCACTCACGAAACCAGGGTACGCGCCCAGGAGGAGCCACCCGAAGACGCGACCACCGGGACGGCGAAGTAGAGCGCCTGTCCGAGTCTCCCTGGTCTCACCAG
>NZ_JBHXBG010000256.1:0-5289 GCF_042726755.1 Promicromonospora sp. NPDC060271
CCCTGAGATCGGTCAATCAAACGACCGATCTCAGGGCAACCGACCGAAGCCGTCGGCGCGGACGCGCAACGCCCACCCGGCGAGTGTCGGTGTCTGGCGCTAGCGTGTGACTCCACGGGATATTCGGACATATCTCCCTAAGGGGGCGGTTGTGATGACCGACGCCGACACCAAGCAGGTGCACGCACAGGGGCGGCCGCCGGAGCCGCCGTCGGGCACGGGCACCACCAGGCCTGAACCGCCGGCCGGGCCCGCGCGCCGCCGCATGCCGTCATGGCTCGCCGGCGGCATCGGGTTCCTCGTGGGCCTCGCGCTCGCCGCCGGGGCGGTCCTCGGCGTGCTGTCGGCACTGCGCGACGACTTCCGCGACGCCTTCTGGCGGGTGCTCGTCGAGGGGCTGAACCCGTTCACGACGAGCCAGGTCGACCGCTCCGAGCGTCCGGTCCTGCTCAGCATGAAGGACCTCGCGCGGTTCGTGGCGGGCGAGGCGCAGTACGAGGTCCTCGTCGACCTGGAGCGCGACGTCAGGTACGTGCCCGGCTGGGTGGCGGGGGAGCGCACCGTGCTCGTGGTGAACGGCTCGGTCGAGGCGTACGTGGACTTCGAGGGCCTCACCGAGGACGCCATAACGATCTCGGACGACGGCACGACGGTGTCGGTCACCCTGCCCGAACCGGAGCTCGCCGAGCCGCGCATCGACCTGGACTCCAGCCGCGCCCTGACGGAGGACCGCGGCCTGGTCGACCGCGTGGGTGACTTCTTCGACACCGACACCGACGCGCGTCAGGAGGCGCTCGCCGCGGCGCAGGACCAGATAACGGCCGCGGCCGAGGAGTCGGACCTGGACGAACGCGCCCGGGCGAACACGGTGAAGACCCTTGAGGTGATGTTGTCCGCGTCCGGGTTCGACCAGGTAGTGGTCGAGTTCCGGTAAGTCCGGGAGGTCGCTTACCGGGACTGTCATAACGACGTCACCGGGCTGCGCTATTCTCCCCGCGTGACCAGCGAACCCGACATGCTTCCCAACGTATCGTCCCTTCCGGCGTGGCTCGTTCCGTCCGTCTACCTCAACTGGTCCGAGGACTGGCTGGGCGAGGCGGTCGCCATCGCGAGCCGTAGCCACGAGCACCGTCTGCCCGGTGGCGCGGACGGCCCCCAGCGCGGCGACGTCGTCGTCACCGTCGTGGGCTCCGAGCCGGGCATCGTCGCCGCGGTCGAGCTCATGGGCACCAGCCAGGGCGAGGACTGGGTCAGCGACGAGGTGTTCGGCCCGGACAAGCCCGTCGTCTGGGACGACCTCTTCAACGGCGCCGCGGCCTACGCGCGGTCGTCCGGCTGGCTGCCCCAGGAGCACGCCCGCCTGGTGCTCGACGGCATCGCCCACCAGTACAAGCACGGCGCCACCGGCACGCTCGACGCGGGCAACTGCGAGACCGACGAGCTGTCGCCGAACCTGCACGTCCTGCGCCTGCTCGGGCACAAGCAGGTGGCGGGCACCGACCTGCGCCGCGAGGAGCGCTGCGCCTCGTGCGAGCGGTTCGTCGACGTCATGCAGCTGCGGCCGCACGACGACGGTGCCCACCTCGGCGAGACCGGCGAGCGCCCCCTCGCGGAGCTCATCGAGCAGACCTTCCTGGTGTGCGGCCCGTGCCACGCGCTGCTCCACCCGCACGCGGTGCTGTCGCAGCGCGCGCAGATGCGTCCGTCGTGCCCGTCGTGCGGTCAGCGCGGCGCCACCAAGCGCATCGTGTGGGGCCAGGCCATCCACGACAACATGAAGCTCGAGCCGGACGTCGTGTACGGCGGTTTCGACACCCCCGTGCCGACGCCCGACTGGTACTGCCCCGAGTGCTACGCGAACTTCTCGTCGGGTGCCGTGGCGCAGCGCGCGCTGGGCGACCTGCCGGAGGCCGCGCCGGTGCCTGTCTCCGTCGGCGCCGTCGGCACGCCCCCCAACGGCGAGGACCTCTGGGTCCCGGAGGTCTGACCCGTCCTGAACGCTGCCCCGAGGTAGAGCGCCTGTCCTGGTTCCGCACGGATCGACCCGTACGGAACCGGGACAGGCGCTCTACCTCGCGGTCCTGGGTGCGCCCAGCAGGCGCTCGTACTCGGCCATGGCCGTTGCGACGGCGGTCTGGGCCCAGAACCGGTGGTAGGTGAACCGCGGGACGTCGCCGCCGTCCAGGTACTGCTTGACCTCTTGAAACATCGGGTCGTCCGCGTAGAACGACCGGAGGTCGAGGAACGAGACGCCGGACGAGACCTTGTCGCCGTTCGGGTTGGTGCCCGTCCAGCCGCCCGGCACGTAGACGCCGTTCCCGCCGGGCTGGTACTCGTCGTCGAACCGCGCGAAGTCGGCACGGGCCTCGACGGTGCCGATGCCCTTCTCGTCGCTGTTCTGCTCCCACATGGCGTCGAGCAGCGCCTTGGCGGTGTCGGCCGCCTGCTGGTCGCCCGAGGCCGCGGCGTAGTAGATGAGCGTGCGGGTGATGGCGCCGGCCACGCCGACGTCCTGCCCGTGCGAGACGACGTCGACGTGCAGGCCCGCGTTGGCGCCCGGGTCGGCCGGGTCCCAGGTGTTCGGGGCGCCGCTCCACGTGAGCTCGGACGGCACCTGCCACGAGTCGGCGGTCACGGTGACCTCGTCGAGCACCCAGGGCACCCATCTGTCGAGGATGGCCCGCGCGCGCTCGTCGCCCGTCTGGTGGTAGAGCTGCGCGATCCGCTCGACCCCACGCCCCTGCATGCCGAACCACTGGTTCGACGGCGGGTCGTGGTAGACGGGCGCCTCGTCGTACACCATCTCGTAGAACGTGGGCGTGCCCGCGGGGTGCGAGCCGTAGGCGCCGTCCACGCTGTTGGTGGCGCCGCCCGCGATGCCGCCCTCGGCCGACTGCAACCACCGGCAGAACTCGAGCTGCCGGTCCAAACTCGTCGACCAGTCGTCCCTGGCGGTGGGGGAGGCCGGCACGAGGTCGGCGTCGGTGGACAGGGCGTAGGCCGCGAGCGGGTTCTGGTAGCCGAAGTGCGCGTGCGACGAGCCGATGCGCCAGGCCCACGGGCCGCTCGTGTCCAGGGCGCCGCCCCAGGCGTAGTACCAGGACAGCAGGTAGTGCGCGGAGCTGCGCCCGGAGCCCGCCCCGCGCCCCGCCGACTCGCAGCCGATCTCCTTGAAGTACTTGTCGAACAGGGAGTAGCGCAGGTAGTCGCCCATCCTGGAGGCCTTGCTCACGGTGCCGGAGATCTCGCTGCCGGCGCCCTGCTCGTCCGCGAACTGCTTGGCCCAGTACACGGCCTCGACGGCGCGGGCGTCGGCGTCCGGTGCGTTCGTGTACTTCCACTGGCGGGCGTAGCTCGCGTCGCCCGTGAACAGGTCGAGATAGCCGTTCGGGCCGCCGTAGGAGAAGTCGTCGATGGCAGGCTGGGGGATCGTCTCCCAGACCGACTCCTGCGGGCCGCGCTGGAACGTGTTGATGTACGACGTGCCCTCGTAGTCCGGCCCCAGGAGCTGGGAGGAACCGGGGGCCGCGCCGAAGCCGTACACGTTGTCGACGTCGGCCAGCCAGTGCATGCCGTAGATCTCGCTGGTGCCGTAGGTCCGGCGGAGCTCCGCGCCGATCGGGTCCTGGCCCACCGCGACGCCGGAGTCCAGCCGCGACGGGTAGGCGCTCGGGTGGTTGTGCTCCGGGGCGTAGGTGGCCGGCGACGCCGGGTCGTACGCGCCGTTGGTCGGTTGGTTCTCCTGGGTGGGGATCATGTACGCCTCGAGCGTGTCCCAGGCGTGGTTGAGCGGCTCCCAGTCGCCGGTGATCTGGCCGTAGGAGGCCTCGAGCCACAGCCAGAAGCTGTACGCCTCCGACGTCGTCTCGTGGCCGTAGTCCGGGGCCTCCACCAGGAGGGTCTCGGCCGAGTGGTAGGGGATGCCCTGCGCGGAGAAGTAGCCGTTGGCGGGGTCGTGCAGCTTCGCGTACATCGCCAGGAACCGGTCGGCGTACTTCCCGGTGGCCGCACGAGGGTTCATGGCGTCGCCTCCGATGCGTGCGTCGTCGAACGGCGCCCGCGGCGCGAGCGTTCTACCGACGGTCCGTGCGCAGGTCGGCGGGGGCAACCGACTTAACTGATTCACACCGGCGGACGACGCCGGGCCGGCGCCGCGAGGCTGCGCCCGAGGTCGGCAACTTTGCATGAGGTCGGCAGTCGGCATCGGTGCAGTGCTCAGCGAGCTGCCGACCTCAGGGCAGCGTTCAGCGCACCCGCGTCGTGAGCACGACCCGCGTGGTGCCCGCGATCAGCACCGCCGCGCCGATCATGTGCAGCCCCACCAGCAGCTCGGGCAGGTCGGTGAAGTACTGCACGTACCCGATGAGGCCCTGCGCCAGCGTGATCCCGAGCAGGATGAGGGCGGCGCGGCGCACCGCCGTCGGCCCGCTGCGCACGGACACCAGGTAGGCGACCAGGACCGCGAGGAACGCCCACACCGCCGCGGCGTGCCACTTGGTCAGCAGCGCCGGGTCGACGGCGATGCGGTAGCCCACCTCGGCGTCGCCGCTGTGCGGGCCTGCGCCCGTTGTCAGGACGCCGAGCACGACGACGACGGCGGTCAGCCCGGCCAGCGTCCAGGCCAGGGCGCGCACGCGCGGCCCGACCACCAGGGTCGGGGCGCTGTCGCCCTCGCCGTGCCGGTGCAGCACGTACAGCGAAGCGGCCACGAGGCCGGCCGAGACGCCGAAGTGCAGCGAGACCCAGCCGGGGTGCAGGTGCAGGAGCACCACGACGCCGCCGATCAGGGCCTGCATCAGCACGCCGACGATCGGCACCAGGCCGAGCACGCGGTAGGACGCGGAGCGCTTGAGGTCTGTGCAGACCGCGACCGCGAGCAGCACCGCGATGACGCCCAGCACGCCGGTCAGCGTGCGGTTCCCGAACTCTATGTACGGGTGCAGGGTCGTGGCCTCGTGGAACACCGGGGTGAAGCTTCCGGGTTCGCACTGCGGCCAGGTGGAGCAGCCGAGGCCCGACTCGGTCAGGCGCACGGCGCCGCCGGTCCCGATGATGCCGATCTGGCCCACCAGGTTCGCGACGAGGATCGCGCGGGTCCAGTGGCGGAAGCGATCGACACGTCCGGCGAGCGCGGCGAACCAGGAGGTGGGGGCGGCGGTTGCGGTCACGGCACCACGCTAGTGCCCGACGACGCCGTCGCCTCCCGTGCGCGTACCGGTCGAGCTGTGATTCTTACCCGACGACCTGTCAGGTACGCCACAGCGGAAGTGGGCGCGGACGTGTCAGACC
>NZ_JBHXBG010000257.1:0-5272 GCF_042726755.1 Promicromonospora sp. NPDC060271
CCCTCCAGCGGGCGCGGACCCTGCCCGACCGACACGACTGGTCAGCGCGGCGATCGAGCTGACCGACCAGCGGGACTACTGCGGCATAGGGTGGTGAACGTGAGCGTACGTCGTGTGATGGGCATAGAGACCGAGTACGGAGTCCTGCAGCCAGGCCGCCCCCTGGCCAACCCCATGCTGCTCTCCAGCCAGGTGGTGACGACCTACCGGGCGATCTCCACGCGTTCCGAGGGCCGGGGTGGCAAGGCCCGCTGGGACTACGACGACGAGGACCCGCTGCAGGACGCACGCGGGTTCCACCTCGACCGCGCCTCGGCGCAGCCCTCGATGCTGACCGACGACCCGGCGCTGCCCGCGCCGTCAGGTCCGGTCACCGGGCAGGTGCCGGTCGTGGAGCCCGGCCTGCCCGGCCGTGGCCGACGCCGGTCCGGCTCGATGCAGGAGGTCGAGCGGCCCGCCGCGGAGGAGTACGACGACCCGAGCGCCGCGAACGTCATCCTGACGAACGGCGCTCGGCTGTACGTGGACCACGCCCACCCCGAGTACTCCTCGCCCGAGGTCATGTCGCCGGAGGACATCGTGCGCTGGGACGTCGCGGGCGAGCGGGTGATGCTCGCGGCCCTGCGGGAGCTCGCCGGCTTCCCGGGCAGCGAGGTGGTGCTCTACAAGAACAACGTGGACGGCAAGGGTGCCAGCTACGGCACCCACGAGAACTACCTCGTCGACCGGTCGCTGCCGTTCACGACGCTCGCCGAGCTCATCACGCCGTTCCTCGTCACCCGGCAGGTGTTCACGGGCTCCGGCCGGGTGGGCCTCGGCGCGACGAGCGGTACGGCGGGTTATCAGATCTCCCAGCGTGCCGACTACATCGAGGCCGAGATCGGCCTGGAGACCACGCTGCGCCGGCCCATCGTCAACACCCGCGACGAGCCGCACGCCGACCGGCAGCGGTGGCGCCGCCTACACCTCATCCTCGGCGACGCGAACCTGATGGAGGTGCCCACCTACCTCAAGACGGGCACGACGTCGCTCGTGCTGTGGGTGCTCGAGCACCTCGACGAGTTGGCCGAGGCCGGTGTGGACGCACGCGCCGAGCTCGGTGGACTCCGGCTCGCCGATCCCGTGAGCGACGTACAGAAGGTCTCGCGCGACCTCTCGCTGACCGCGCGGCTCGGCCTGGCGGACGGCAGGACCATGACCGCGCTGGAGGTCCAGGGCGAGGTCGCCGACATCGTCCGGCGGTCCCTGAAGGTGCTCGGGACGGATGCGGAGTCGGACGCCGTGCTCGACCGCTGGGCGTCCGTCGTCGAGCGGCTGGGCACGGACCCGGCGTCCTGCGCACGCGAGGTCGAGTGGGTCGCGAAGCTGCGGCTGCTGGACCGCCTGCGCTCGCGCGACAACCTGGAGTGGGACCACCCACGCCTGCACGCCATGGACCTGCAGTGGTCCGACGTGCGGCCCGAGCGGGGCATCTACCACCGGCTGCTCGCCAAGGGGGCGGTCGACCGGCTGGTCGACGAGGAGAGCGTCGCGCGAGCGGTGCAGCACCCGCCGACCGACACCCGCGCCTACTTCAGGGGTGAGGTGATGGCCCGCTACGGGAGCCAGGTCTCGGCGGCGAGCTGGGACTCCGTCATCTTCGACGTCGACGGGTCGCAGGCCCTGCAGCGCGTGCCGATGCTCGACCCGACCCGCGGCACGCGGCGTCATATCGGCGCGCTGCTCGACGCGAGCCCCGACGCCGCGACCCTGCTCGCGGGACTCTCCGGGAGAAGGTGACCGTGGATGTCAGTGTCACCGCCTAGGGTCAATGCATGAGGTCAGGGCCTAGGCTTCGAGACCAGTAACACGTCAGTGAATCACCAGGAGGCGATCATGGCCGGTCAGGAAAGAATCAACCCGTCACACGAGGACCGCACTCCGGACGACGACGCGGAGGCCCCGGCGCCCGCCGCCGCGGCGGCGCAGAAGGACGACGACGAGGTCGACGCCCTGCTCGAGGAGATCGACGAGGTGCTGGAGACCAACGCCGAGTCGTTCGTGCGCGGATTCGTCCAGAAGGGTGGGCAGTGAACCTGAACGCGGACCGCACCGCAGGACGACTCCCGGACGCCTTCCTGCGTCCGGGATCGTCGTCCTTCGTGGACTTCCTGGCCGAGCACGCCCCCGACCGCCTGCCCGGGAACCGCAGCATGCCAGCGGGCATGACCGACCCGGCGACCCTGTCCCCGCACGCCACCACGATCGTCGCGCTGACCTTCGACGGTGGCGTCCTGCTCGCGGGTGACCGGCGTGCGACCGCCGGCCCCATGATCGCCAGCCGCAGCATCGAGAAGGTGTTCCCCGCCGACGAGTACTCGGCGGTCGGGATCGCCGGCTCGGCGGGCATCGGGCTGGAGCTGGTCCGGCTCTTCCAGCTCGAGCTGGAGCACTACGAGAAGATCGAGGGCTCGCTGCTGTCCCTGACGGGCAAGGCGAACCGCCTGGCCACGATGCTGCGCGGCAACCTGCCCATGGCGATGCAGGGGCTGGCGGTCGTTCCGCTGTTCGCGGGCTACGACCTGGACAAGGAGATCGGCCGCATCTTCAGCTACGACGCCACCGGCGGCCGGTACGAGGAGCACGAGCACCACGGCATCGGCTCCGGCTCGCTCTTCGCCAGGGGCGCCATGAAGAAGCTCTGGCGGCGTGGGATGGACGAGGAGGCCGCCGTCCACGTGGCGGTCGAGGCCCTGTACGACGCGGCGGACGACGACTCGGCGACGGGTGGCCCCGACACCGTCCGCGGGATCTTCCCCGTGGTCGCAACGGTCTCCGCCGACGGTTACCAGCGTATCGAGGACGCGGAGGTCGCCCGCGTCGCGGAGCACATCGTGGCGCAGCGTCGAGAGAGGGGGCACCTCGCATGAACATGCCGTTCTACGTCTCGCCCGAGCAGCTGATGAAGGACCGGGCGGACTTCGCCCGCAAGGGCATCGCCCGCGGCCGGTCCGTCGTGGTGCTCGCCTACGACGGCGGTATCGCGTTCGCCACCGAGAACCCCTCGCGTGCGCTGCACAAGATCTCGGAGATCTACGACCGCATCGCCTTCGCGGCCGTCGGCAAGTACAACGAGTTCGAGAACCTGCGGGTGGCCGGCGTGCGGTACGCCGACATGCGCGGCTACTCCTACGACCGGTCCGACGTCACGGCGCGGGGCCTGGCGAACGCGTACGCGCAGACGCTCGGCACGGTGTTCATCACCGAGTCGAAGCCGCTCGAGGTGGAGATCGTCGTCGCAGAGGTGGGTGCCGAGTCGGCGGACGACCAGATCTACCGGCTCACCTACGACGGCACGGTGGCGGACGAGCACGGCTTCGTCGTCATGGGCGGTCAGGCCGAACAGCTCGGCCGGCGCGTCAAGGAGGGCTGGCGCGAGGACATGTCGCTCGGGGAGGCCCTGCGGCTCGCGGTGGCGGTCCTGGGTTCGGGCGAGGGTTCGGCGTCGCGCACCATCGACGCGGCCCAGCTCGAGGTGGCGGTCCTGGAGCGGGACCGGCCGCGGCGGTCGTTCCGACGTCTGACGCGTCAGGTCCTGGCCGACCTTCTCGCCGACGGCGCGGAGCCCGCGCAGGGCGAGGCCGTGCCGTCCGACGACCTTCCGCCGGCGGACGACGTCGCGGTGGGCTCGGCGACGCCGGGCCTGGGAACGGCGGACACGGTGCCGCCGGAGACTGCTGACTCTGCCGACGCGACCGAGGCGAGCAGCGAGACCGACACCACTGACGAGCTCCCGAGCGAGGAGAAGCCCGACGAGGAGCCGGGCACCTCCGGCGACTCACCGGGCACCGACCGATAGCAGCACGTTCCGCGAACAGGGAGGGGAAGTCCATGGACCGCAGGATCTTCGGTCTCGAGACCGAGTACGGCGTGACGTGCGCTGCCGACGACGGGCGTGGCCTGTCTGCCGACGAGGTCGCCCGCTACCTGTTCCGGAAGGTGGTGGCGTGGGGCCGTTCCTCGAACGTGTTCCTGAGGAACGGCTCCCGCCTCTACCTCGACGTGGGATCGCACCCCGAGTACGCGACGGCGGAGTGCGACGACGTGCGCCAGCTCGTCTCGTACGACCGGGGCGGTGAACGCATCCTGGAAGGGCTGGTGGCCGACGCGCAGCAGCGCCTCGAGCACGAGGACCTGCCGGGCAAGATCCACCTGTTCAAGAACAACACCGACTCGGCGGGCAACTCCTACGGGTGCCACGAGAACTACCTGGTGCGGCGGTCGGGGGACTTCTCACGGCTGTCCGACGTGCTCGTGCCGTTCCTCATCACACGGCAGATCCTGGTCGGGGCGGGCAAGGTGCTCTCGACGCCGCGTGGTGCGGTGTTCTGCCTGTCGCAGCGCGCCGACCACATCTGGGAGGCGGTCTCCAGCGCGACCACGCGGTCACGTCCCATCATCAACACCCGCGACGAGCCGCACGCCGACGCGGAGCTGTACCGGCGGCTGCACGTCATCGTCGGCGACTCCTCGATGGCCGAACCCACCACGATGCTCAAGGTTGGTTCGACGGACCTGGTGCTGCGGCTGGTCGAGGCAGGGGTCCCGATGCGGGACCTCACGCTCGAGAACCCGATCCGCGCGATCCGGGAGATCAGCCACGACCGCACGGGCAAGCACGCCGTGACGCTGGCCAACGGCCGGACCATGACGGCCATCGAGATCCAGTCGGAGTACTACGAGCGGGCCCGCGAGCTCGTCGAGGCGAACCTCGAGGTCACTCCGGTGGTCAAGCAGGTGCTCGACCTGTGGGAGCGCGGGCTGCGTGCGCTGGAGGCGGAGAACCTGTCGCTCATCGACCGGGAGCTCGACTGGGCCATCAAGCTCAAGCTCATCCGGCGGTACCAGGAGAAGCACGGCATGGGCCTCGACGACCCGCGCATCGCCCGGCTCGACCTGGCCTACCACGACATCTCCCGCACCGAGGGCCTGTACAACTTGCTCGCCGCCCGCGGGATGGTCGAGCGGGTCACCACCGACCTCGAGGTCTTCGAGTCGACGGCCCTGCCGCCGCAGACCACCCGGGCCAAGCTGCGCGGCGACTTCGTGCGGGCGGCCCAGGAGGCCCGGCGGGACTACACGGTCGACTGGGTACACCTCAAGCTGAACGACCAGGCGCAGCGCACGGTGCTGTGCAAGGACCCGTTCAAGAGCGTCGACGACCGGGTGGAGCGCCTGATCGAGAGCATGTGATCCCCGACGGGTGCCCCGGGAGCGGCCACAGGGCCGGCCC
>NZ_JBHXBG010000258.1:0-5107 GCF_042726755.1 Promicromonospora sp. NPDC060271
GCCTGCCGGCAGGCCGACCCGGGACTCGATGGGTTGTAGCGTCAGGACGGGTCGCCGTACTGCAGACCGCGTCCGTTGGTGCCGATGTAGACGCGGCCGTAGGTGTCGGGATCGCCGGTGATGACGCCGACGCTGCCGATGGCGCCCCACTGGTGGGCCCTGTCGTTGATGCGGAGCCAGGTGGCGCCCCCGTCGGTGGAGCGGAAGACGCCGGTGACGTCCTTGACGGTGCCGATCAGGTAGAGGGCCTGGTAGGTGGTGCCCGGCGCGGCCTTGCCGAAGCCGAGGGCGGAGGCCGACTGCACCGAGCCGAGCGTGGTGAAGGTGCGGCCGCCGTCGGTGGAGTGCAGCAGTCCCTTGTCACTGCCGGCGATCCACAGGTCCCCGGCGATGCCGGGCACGGCCGTGAGCCGGCCGGAGGGCAGGTTGCCGGCGCGGGCGGTGAAGGTCGCGCCGCCGTCGGTGCTGGCGTAGAGCGTGCCGCCCGTGAGTGAGTAGAAGGTGTTGGCCGAGGAACGGTCGGCGACGACGACGGCGTCGGTGCCCAGGCCGCTGACCCTGGACCAGCTCGCGCCGTTGTCGGTCGAGCGATAGGGGGCCTGGCCGGCCTCGGTCCAGACGATGGTCGAGCCGTCCGCGGCGAGCGCGACACGGCCGTCGTTGGCGCCGGCCACCGGCTCCGCCTTGAAGCCGGTCCAGGTGCTGCCGCCGTCGGTGGAGTAGGCGCCGTCCTGATCGCCGCCGCGGCCGACCCGGACCATCATCGAGGGCTTGGACTGGGCGAAGTCGATGTCGGTGCTGTTGGTCATCATCGGGTTCGCCAGCCGCCCGGAGGGCACCTTGGTCAGGGAGCCGTGCCGGAAGCCGCCCTGGTCGCCCATGGAGGTGATGACGGTGGCGCCGCCGGGAGGGGCGATCGCGTCCAGCAGCGAGGTCTCCTCGAGACCTCGGGCGCCTGAGCTCCAGTGGCTGGTGCTGCCGCTGTCGGAGGCGTTCGCGTCCTTGCTGCGCCAGATGCCGTTGCCGGTGCCGTACAGCACGTGCCCGGAGTTGAAGGGGTCGATGGCCAGGGCGGTCATCCAGTGCCCGGTGTGGGTGCCGACGTAGGGAGCGGCGGAGGCGCTGCGCACCGACTTGTCGGCCAGTGCCGTCCAGGTCGCGCCGCCATCGGTGGTCCGGTAGATCTCGTCCTCCGGCCACCAGCGGTCGAGCGTGGTGACCATCACCGTGGAGGGCTCGCGCGGGTCGACGGCCAGACCGGAGAACCCGTAGCTGCCCTGGGACGGGGAGATGTTCTTCCACACCCCGCTGGCCGGCGTGTACTTCCACACCGAGCCCCCCGTCACGCCGTTGGGTCCGAGGGCGTTGGTGTACGTCAGGTACAGCGAGCCGTCACCGGAGAGCACGCCGTGCTGCGGCATCTGGCCGGTGGGCTGCCCGGGGACGGCCTGCCAGGTGCTGCCGCCGTCGGTGGAGCGGTACAGAGAGGTCGACGAGTCGCCGACTCCGACGTAGATCGTCCTGCTGCCGCTCGGGCCGTACGTCACGAAGGAGATGCCCCCGCCGCTGCTCGCCCCGTCCTTGACGGGGAACGAGGAGACCTGGCTCCATCTCACGCCGTAGTCGGTGCTGCGCCACAGGCCGTTCTTGCGGCTGCCGAGCAGCAGGTTGCCGTGGTTGGCCGGATCGATCACGAGCCGCTCGCCCGCCCCACGGCCGTCCTCGTTGCCGCCCACCTTGAACGGCAGATTGGTGCGTTTGAAGGTGCGGCCCCGGTCGGTGGAGCGCAGGATCGCGCCGTTGCCGGCCCAGTCATTGGTGTAGGTGCCCGCCATGAGGTAGAGCCGGTTGGGGTCGACGGGGTCGGTGGCCACCGCGTCGATGCCCAGCAGGTTCCAGTCCTTCTCGCCGACCCAGTCGGTCAGCGGGGTCCAGCGCTCGGCCGTGGCGTTCCAGCGGTAGGCGCCACCCATGTCGGTGCGCGCGTACAGCAGGCCCTCCTCCTTCTGGTTGAACACCAGCCCTGTGACGTATCCGCCGCCCACCACCTGGGCGTTCTTCCACTTGTACGATCCGGCCCCAGCCGTCTGGGTCTGGGCCGACGCCACCGGCCCTTGCTGCTGGACGCTGGTGCCGTCGGCGGAGGAGCCGTTGTCATCGAGCGCCGTGCCACCGCGCACGGAGGTCTGCTGGTTGTCGGCGCCGCCGTCGACCGTCGTGGACGGCGAGTCCTCCTGCGCGGACACGAGGCCTGGCGCGACGACGGCGGTCACGCCGGCCAACGGCGAGCCCTCCTGCGCGAACACGAGGCCTGGCGCGACGACCGCGGTCACGCCGACCAACAGACCGGTGGCGATCCAGCGGCGGCGGTAACGCCCACGGCGCGCGCCGTGCTTGGGGTTGTCCATGGGGAAGTGCTCCTTGTATGTGATTCACCGGAGGAGGTGGATCAGGCACCGGAGTGGCCCGATCCACCTCCTAGTGGTCACAGGCACTGCGAAAGGTTGCCGCCGGCCGGGATCTTTTTCAGGCTCGTCTGTCGGCGCAGCGACGCCGAGGCCTCGAGCGTCGCGTGCTTCCCGTAGCTGCTCCGCGGGTACCGACCGCGTTCCGTTGGCCATACACCAAGGACGGACACCTTTCGGGTCCGACCCAGGCTTGCAGGTTCCTGCAAGCTGCGTCGACGCGACCGGTGTTCACTGCGGTCCTACGAATCAACGGGCAGGCCGACCGCGTTCTGACGGTGGTCTCCGGCGCCGCAATGGGCGCCGCCATCCGTGACCAGGAGGAGCAGCGCTCGTCTGCTCGCGCCTGGGCGGTCAGGTCCCCCGTGAGTACAGGAGGCATCCATGGTCAAGAAACTCACCCGAGCACTGCTGACGTTCGCGCTCGTGGTCGGCGCGCTCATCGTGGCGCCGAACTCAGCCACGGCCGCCGGCACGTGTTCGGGTACGCGAATCGACACGATCACGCACCGCAGCAGCGTGACGGGCAACGTCGTCGCCCACACCGGGATCTACAAGCTGAGCAATACCCGGTACTGCGTTCGCTCGCTCAAGTACGGAGTACTGAACGGTACGCAGACGTGGATGAATCTCAAGGTCTACGAAACGCTCGGCCGGACCACGGTGGACCTTCTCGATGAGGACTACGGCCACTTCTACGAGTACGCAGGACCTCTCACGGTCACCGTCTCCTCGTCTGACCGTTGCGTCGCATTCGGTCTGGACATGAAGAACCGAGGCGGCAGCTACATCGTCGACAGCGACGACGTCTACGGCCCCTTCTGCTGAGCCCGGTCTGACCCGGATCCGTGGGTAGCTGAGGGTACCTGGTAACCCTGGCGTCGATACCGGGCGAGACTGGCTGAAGAACGGGAGCGGTGGTCTCTCGGCGCGGCGCGCCGGTTAGGACGAGATCACCGCTCCTGAGTGCTGGTGCCGGTACTACAGCCTGTCATCCCCTGGACTGGCCAGTACTGCAGCCGTAGATCGGCCCGGTGGGCTGCGGTGGCGCTGGGGCGACGTCGCAAGAAGTCGGGCCGCGCGTCGCCCATGCGAATGTCGCGCCCTTCACCCCTGCCCTGCTGCGCGCTAGCCTTTTGCTCAATCGATCTAGCAAAGGTCGAGGAACCGGAGCAGGCGCCGCACCGATGCCGTTCTCCGACCGTTCCGCGCCGTCAAAGGAGACACACATGCGCACACCCCCACCCCGTGCCGACGGTCGACGCCGTCCAGGGCGCGTCGTCGCGGCAGCCCTGGCCGCCGCACTCGCAGTGAGCGGGGTCCTCGCCTCGACCGGCCCGGCCGCAGCGAGCCCCGACGCGAACCCGGCCTCCTCGCAGCCAGGCGGCAACCCCCATCAGGTGCTGGGCGTCACGCCCGTCACCGAGGTCGGCTCGTTCGGGCAGCAGGTGACCAAGGTGGTGGTCGAGTACGCCGCGCAGGTCGACGGCGGGGCTCTCTCGCCGCAGATGTTCCGGGTCGAGGACTCCGGCTACAACTTCCGCTTCGACCCGGCGTCGGAGCTCGGGAACCTCGTCGACCGGCCGATCGCCGACGTCTACACGACTGACGACCCCGCGCGCCTGCTCGAAAGGGACCGGCCCGAGCGGCGCGGGCGCTACGTCGTCCTCGAGCTGGCCGACGACCCGGCCGGCGGCTGGACCGTCATCACCTCACTGTGCCCCACGTTCCTGTGCTCGGTGCGCGTCAACCCGGACCAGCTCACCCAGGTCACACAGCTCGACGACGTCGTCGGCCCGCGCGGGACCGTCGTCTCGGCCGCCGCACCGGAGACGCCGCACCGGATCACCGAGGAGTCGATCGACCGCGAGGTCGACCAGTTCGTGCGCGGGTCGCTCGAGACGACGTCGGGCGAGCTCCTGTACGACTACCGCCTGCCCGAGCACTACAACCCGCACAGGCGGTACCCGCTCGTCGTCGCGCTGCCGGGACACGGCATGGGGTACGACGGCCAGAACCGCGGCGTCCAGCTCGCGTCCGACATGCTCGCGCTCGCCTGGACCCAGGAGGAGTGGATCGGGACCCACCAGGACGTCATAGTGGTCGCGCCCCAGAACCGCCGAATCGGCAAGGCTGCCGAGGGCGCGCAGGTCGTCGAGCTCGTCGAGGACTTCACGGAACGCTTCGCCGTCGACCGGCGGCGGGTCTACGCGACCTCGGTCTCCTACGGTTCGCAGCTCATGTGGGAGGCGTTCTCCACCCGTCCGGACCTGTTCGCCGGCGGCCTGCTCACCGGTGGCTTTCCCGGCGAGGCGGACGAGTTCGCGCCGATCGCCGCGGCGGAGGTCCCGATGTGGATCACCCACGGGACCGGCGACCACCTGCTCCCCGTCGCGAACGCGCGCGCGTCGTACGAGAAGCTCGTCGCGGCCTACGAGGCCCGCGGTCTGAGCAAGAAGCGCATCGACCGGCTCGCCCGCTGGACCGAGTACGGCGACGACGCGTTCACCCTGCCGGACCGGCACCTCGCGGCGGCACCCACCCTGGAGGATCCCGCGATCCTGCGGTGGCTACTCGCCCAGCGCGGCTAGAGCCGACCGCAGAGGGCTCCGCAGCGCGCGTCCGGCACGGCCGGCGCGCGC
>NZ_JBHXBG010000259.1:0-5073 GCF_042726755.1 Promicromonospora sp. NPDC060271
CACCGAGTAGTGCCGGAACGACTCCCGGGTCGCCGGGTTGGAGAGATGTACCTCGACGAGCAGCAGGTCCGCGGTGGTGACCTGGGCAGCGGCGTCGCGCAGCGCGTACGAGTAGTGCGTGAACGCAGCGGGGTTGAGCACCACGTGGGCACCGGCGTCGACCGCCTCGTGCAGCCAGCCGACAATCTCCGACTCGCCGTCGGTCTGGCGCACCTCGACCTCCAGCCCCAGCTCCTCGCCCCACTTCGCCGCGGCGATCTCGAGGTCCGCCATGGAGGCATGGCCGTAGATCTCGGGCTCGCGGACACCGAGCCGGCCGAGGTTGGGACCGTTGAGCACCAGGACACGGGGCAGTGCAGAAGCCATGGCCGTGAGCCTAGCGGGCGTACCGGGATGCGGGCGCAGCGGCACGACGGCGTCAGATCTTGCCGCTCCCGCTCGCGATCCGGTGCCCGCCCGTCGCCTCGGCGACCCAGCGCAGCGCCTCGGGACGCAGCTCGTCCCAGCCCCAGAAGACGAAGGCCAGGCAGGTCAGCGCCGCGCCACCGGCCCGCCACTCGACAACCGGCGTAGCGACACCGCACGACCGGCACTCCAGGTCCGCCCCGCCGTCGGCATCCCCCTCGCTCCAGGCCTCCGCCGCGGCGTAGAACTGCCCAAGGCCCTCCTCGTCCGAGCAGGTCGGACCGAACTCCTCCGGCGGCCCGAAGAACTCTCTCGTGGCCGAGCAGCGCGGGCACGTCACCGAGCCGACGTCGAACTGCCCGCCGTCCTGCACCGAGCGGCCGACCCGGACCTCGACACCCCACGGCGACTCCCCCGACGCCGAAGCCTCCACGGTGTCGGCCCACGCAGGTCCCGCCGGGTGACCGTCGCCCCCGAGCGCCGCGTCCGGGGACAGCTCCGGAAGGATCACCCCGCGCGCGACCAGCGCCTCGACCACCCGCCGTCCGACCTCTGGCGCGTCGTCCTCGGTCGCGTCCAGGTCGGCGACCCACTCGTAGTACGTACCCACAGCTCTCCCTCGGTCGGCACGGCATCGGTGCCGCTCTCTGCCCTTTTCTGCTGGTGCATCCTGCCGGCGCTTCGTGCCGGCGGCGCCGGCGGCCGGCGCCTCCCACCCGTGCGGCTTTCTACCAGGCCCGCCGGCAGGACCGCTCGCAAAGTCGCCGGCCACCAGCCCGCCGTCATGCCTCGCCCGGCTCCAGACCCTCTACCAGGAGCGTCCGCGGGCCGGGGCCGGCCTCGGCGAGCTCGTCGTGCGGATTGGTCAGCGTGCAGCGACGCAGCGAGAGGCAGCCGCAGCCGATGCAGTCGGTGAGGTGGTCGCGGAGCCGGGAGAGCTGCTCGATCCGCGCGTCGAGGTCGTCGTGCCAGGCCTGCGAGATGCGCCGCCAGTCCTTCGCGGTCGGCGTGCGGTCGCCGGGGAGCGTGCCGAGCGCGGCGCCGATGTCCGCGAGCGGTATCCCGACGCGCTGCGACACCCTGATGAACGCCACGCGCCGCAGCGTCTCGCGCCGGTATCGGCGCTGGTTTCCCGACGTGCGCCGGCTCGTGATGAGCCCCTTGCGCTCGTAGAAGTGCAATGCTGACACCGACACGCCGCTCCGCGCGGCGAGATCACCGACCGTGAGCTCGTCCCGGTCCCACGGCACGGCGGGGTTGGGTGCTTCCACAGGTGGCCTCCTCAGGCTCTCCAGAACTCCGGCGACGGCGCTCCGACGACGCCGACGGACGCCGTCGGGCCCTCCGCGCGGAACGCGATTGACCTCAACTTTGGTTCAGGTTAGAGGATGACCGCATGGACGCCATCAGACACCACTCCTTCGGGCCGCCCGAGGTGCTCACGCTCGAGCAGATCCCGGACCCCGTACCCGGTCCCGGCGAGGTGCTCGTCGATGCCGTAGCGCACGGGGTACACCTCGTCGACACGAGCATCCGCCGCGGCGAGGAGGGCCCTCCGCTCCCCCTGCCGAGCCTCCCGACGGTCCCGGGCCGGGAGATCGCCGGCACCGTCTCCGGCGTCGGGCCGGGGGTCGACCCCTCGTGGACCGGACGGCGTGTCGCGGCACACCTCGGCCGGGTGCCCGACGGCGGTGGGTACGCCCGCCGCGTCGTCGTCGGAACCGACAAGCTGCACGTGCTCCCCGACGGTCCCGACGGCGCTCCGCTGGACCCGGCCGACGCGATAGCCATGATCGGCACGGGCCGGATGGCCGTCTACACCCTCGACATCGCGGTCGTGACCGCCGCCGACGCCGTCGTCGTCACCGGCGCCGCAGGCGGGCTCGGCACACTGTTCGTGCAGGAGGCGCTCGGTGTCGGTGCGCGCGTCGTCGCCCTGGCGAGCAGCGGCCCCCGGCTGAAGGTCCTGGAGGACCTGGTGGCGGGCACGGACTCCGGCTCGCGGCTCGCCCTCGTCGACTACTCCGTCCCGGGCTGGACGGACGCCGCACGAGCCGCCCTCGGCAACTCCCCCGCGACGCTCGTGTTCGACGGCGTCGGCGGCGACCTCGGGACCGCCGCCACGGCACTGCTCGACGACGGCGCAGGAGCCAACACGTCTGCTCCCGCGCGGCTCGTTGCCTACGGCTGGGCGTCCGGCGAACCCAACCGGTACACGTCCTGGGCGGAGGCCGACCAGATCGATTCTCAGATCGAGGTGCGCTACGCCGTCGGACCCGACGCTCCCCCGATGCCCGACCAGCGTCCTTACCAGGAGCGTGCGCTGGCCCGTGCGGCGTCCGGCCAGTGGCGGGTCGCGACGCACCGCGTGCCGTTCGCCGAGGCCGCCCGGGCGCACCGCGAGCTCGAGGAGCGCCGCACGACCGGCAAGGTGGTGCTGGTGTGACCGCGACCGTTCCTCCGTCGTCGTCGGGCTCACCCTCGGCGACTCCGCAGGCGACCCCACCGGCTCCGGCGCCGCCTGCGCCGTCCGGCACGCTGAGCCGGTCCGCACAGCGCCTCGTCCTCGCCGGGATGGTCGCGCTCTGCTCGCTCGGGGCGTTCGAGGCGCTCGCCGTGTCCACGGCGATGCCGACGGTCGCCGTCGAGCTCGACGGGCTGCGGTACTACACCCTCGCGTTCGCGGTGACCTTCGCGACCAGCGTGGTCGGGATGCTCGTGGCCGGACGCTGGTGCGACCGCAGCGGCCCGTCGCCCGCCATGTGGACCGGCGTGGGGCTCTTCGTGGTCGGGCTCGTCGTCGCGGGGACGGCGACCGACATCGGCACCCTTGTCGCGGGGCGCGCGGTGCAGGGCGTCGGCAACGGGTTGTACGGCGTCGCGCTGTACGTCCTGGTCGCTCGCGTGTTCGCCGCCGAGCGGCACCCGGCCGTGTTCTCGGCGTTCGCCGCGGCGTGGGTCGTGCCCGCGATAGTCGGGCCCGGACTCGCCGGGCTCCTCGTGGACCACGTGGGCTGGCGCTGGGTGTTCCTGGGCGCCGCGGCACTCACTGTGCCGGCGGCGATCCTGATGCGCCCCGGCCTCACGGCCGCCCGCGGCGACGGGCCGGATCCTGTGGGTTCCGCGGATCGTACGGTCTCGGGCGGGGAGGGTTCAGACCGCTCGGTCTCGGACGGGGCGGGATCGGGCGGGCCGGTCTCGGACGGGCCGGTCTCGGACGGGCCGGTCTCGGACGGGGCGGGATCGGACGGGGCGGGATCGGGCGGGGCGGCGCCGGGCGGAACGAGCCCGAAGGCGACCGGTACGGACGGCGACCCGCGCGACGCGGCCGCCGCCCGTCAACCGGATGCTCCCTCGCTGCACGCGCTGCGTCTCACCCTCGCCGTGCTCCGGGCCGGACGCGGGTTGCCGGCCGTCGTGTCGGTGCGAGCCCTCGTATCCGCGGCCTTCGTAGGCGCAGAGGTGCTGCTGCCCCTGCTTCTCGTGCACGAGCGACACCTGAGCCCTGGCAGTGCCGGCCTCATCCTGACGGTGGGGGCGCTCGGCTGGTCCGGGGCGTCCTGGGTGCGCGGCCGTGACCTGCTGCACCTCAGCCACGCCGGTTACGTGCGGCTGGGCGGAGGCCTGCTCGCTCTCGGGATGGTCGGTGCGGCCGTCCTCGTGGTCCCCGCGGTGCCGGCCTGGATCGGGATGGCGTTCTGGGTGCTGTCCGGCAGCGGGATGGGCTTGGTCTACCCCACGCTGTCGGTCCTCACGCTCGAGCTGGCGGCGCCGCACGAACAGGGTTCGGCCTCGTCGGCGCTCCAGGTGGCCGATGCCGTTGCCGCCGCTGTGGCATCCACCGCGACCGGGGCGCTCCTGTGGACCCTGCACGACGTCGTGGGGCTGCCTGCGTATGCAGCGGTGCTCGGGCTCACCGGCCTGCTGGCGACGATGACCGTGCTCCTCGCGAGCCGGACACGACGCGTCAGGTAATGAGCGGAACGAGGCGCGCGAGGCAATGAGCCGAGCGAGGCGCGCGAGGCGCGCGAGGCAATGAGCCGAGCGAGGTGGCCTGACCAGAGTTGTCGGGCCGCCTCCGCGGACGCCGACGGCGGTAGGTGCGGCGAGCGGGTGCGGGCGGACTCTCGGTGGGCCTGGTGGGCGCGCCGGGGCTTGCTGTCCCGCTGGGTTTGAGTGGTCAGGCGGCTTCAGCGGTTGTCGTGTCCGGCCGGCCGGTCAGGCGGCTTCGGGTGGGGCGTTGATGGGTTCGGGTAGGCGGATGCGGTGCCCGCGGGCGTCGGTGAACGCCCATCCGGTCTCCAGCAGGGCACCGGCCGGGGTGCTGGTGCTGGTGTCGGTGGCCGTGGTGGTGTTGGTGGTGGTGGGTTTGCCGGTCCAGTGCATGGTGATGCCCTTGGTGTCGACGAGCTGGTGGTGGTGCCAGCACAGCAACGCACTGTTGGTGACGGAGGTGTTGCCGCCGTCGGCCCAGTGGGTGATGGCGTGGTGGACCTCGCACCGGGAGGGTGGTTGGTCGCATCCCGGCCAGACGCAGTGCTGGTCTCGGGCGATGACAGCGCGACGCATCTGTCCGGACACGGTGCGTTGCGCACGACCCACATCCAGGACGGCGCCGTCGGGTCCGAACACGATCCGGGTCACCGCACTGTGACACGCCAACCGGCG
>NZ_JBHXBG010000260.1:0-5013 GCF_042726755.1 Promicromonospora sp. NPDC060271
GTTCCGGGCCTCTTCGCATGCGGTTCCGGACCAGGCTCTTGTTGTCTGCCCGTGGCGAATTCGTCCCCGTCGTGCTCGTCGTGCGTGTGTGATGGGCCCATGGACGATCAGGAGGCGATGGACGCCTACTCGGCGTCGATAGTGCGCGTCGTGGACGCCGTGCTGCCGTCGGTCGCGGCCGTCTCGGTGCGGACGGCGCAGGGGATGGGCGCCGGGAGCGCCTCCGTCATACCGGGGGAACGCCTGCTGCTCACGAGCGCGCACGTCGTGGAGTCCGCCACCGACGTTCGGGCGGCCTTCGCCAACGGTTCGGAGGTCGCCGCGCGGGTCATCGGCCGCGACCCGCTCTCGGATCTTGCGGTGCTCCGGGCCGACGACGACATCCCGCCCGCCATCACGTTCGGGGACGCAGCGACCCTCCGCGTGGGGCAGCTTGTCGTCGCCCTGGGAAATCCTCGTGGCCTGGCCGGCAGCGTGACCGCCGGGATCGTGTCGGCCCTCGGCCGGTCGCTGCCGACTGGGGCCGGGCGGATCGTCGACGAGGTCGTGCAGACGGACGCCGCGCTCAATCCGGGCAACAGCGGGGGAGCGCTCGCGGACACGAGCGGCCGGCTCGTGGGGGTCAACACCGCCGTCGCGGGCATCGGTCTGGGCCTCGCGGTGCCGATCAACACCACGACCCGGGGGATCATCGACGCGCTCGTGCGAACGGGGCGCGTCCGGCGGGCGTGGCTGGGGATCGCGGGGGCGCAGGTCGTCCTGCCCGAACCGGTCGCGGGACGGATCGGCTCGCGGACCGGGATGCGGGTCGCGCAGGTCATCGCCGGATCGCCCGCCGACCTGGCGGGAATCCGGGCCGGCGACATTCTCGTGGCGATCGACGGCGCCACGATCGTCACCACCACGGAGGTGCAGCGCCTTATGGTGGGCGAGGCGATCGGGCGGCGCACCGAGGTGACGGTGTGGCGCAACGGCGCCCTCGTTGATGCGGTGCTGCTCCCGGAGGAGCTTCCGCAGCCACGGTGACGTGCTCCGGCCCGGGTCTCAGCCCGCTGTTCGGCGCTGCGATCTTGGCGGCCGACAGGCACGCCGGCGTTCAGCGGTTCACGCGTCGATCGACTTCGCGCCGGTCACCGGCGGCTCGGCGGACCACGGGAAGGTGATCCACAGATCCGTGTCCTTCCACGAGTAGTCGGGCTGGATGATCGTGCGGGGCTTGGTGAACAGCACGGCGGACCGAGCCTCGGCGCCCTGCTTCGCCAGGAGGTCCATGACGAGGGCCAGGGTGCGGCCGGAGTCGGCGACGTCGTCCACCACCAGGACCTTGGCGCCCGGGAGCTCGGACGTGTCCATGAGCGGCGGCAGCACGCGGGGGTCGTCCAGCGTCTGGCCGATGTCCGTGTAGAACTCGACGTTCAGGGTGCCGACACCCTTGGTGCCGAGCGCGTACGCCATGGCACCGCCGGGAACCAGGCCGCCGCGCGCGACGGCGATCACCACCTCGGGCACGAACCCGCTGTCGACGACCTTGTGGGCCAGGTCGCGCACCGCGTCGGGGAAGGTCTCCCAGGTGAGTACCTCGCGCTCCGGCACGGGAACGGGCTCAGCGGCGGGAAGGTCTGTCGAGGTCATGGGACGACCCTACGAGATGTGGCGGGCACCCGGTTCGGGTACCCGCCACGTCTGCGCCGTGACCAGCGGCGACGCGTACATCGAGTGCGCGAGGTCTCAGACCGTCCGCGAGCGGACGGGCCGGGAGGTCAGGCGGCCTTCGCCTCGAGGATGTCGACCACGAACACGAGCGTCGAGTTCGCGGGGATGGCGCCGTTCTCCTGGTCGCCGTAGCCCTGGTCGGCCGGGACGACGAGCAGCACCTGGCTGCCGACCTTCTGGCCGGCGATGCCGTTGGTCCAGCCCGGGATAACGCCGTTCAGCGGGAACGACGTCGGGGTGCCGCGGCTCCACGAGGAGTCGAACGACGTGCCGTCGAGCAGGCAGCCCGCGTACTGCACGGTGACCGTCTGGTCCTTGGTGACCTCGGCGCCGTCACCCTCGACGAGAGGCTGGACCACCAGCTCGGTGGGTGCCTCGTAGTCCTTCGGGATGGTGACGGTCGGCTGGCCGTCGTCGGCGAGCGCGACGGTGGGCAGGCCCTCCTTCGGGGCGACCTCCGTGCCCTCCGCGCGCGTCGGGATCTCCTTGACCTCGGCGACCTCGACCATCGTGACCTGGATGGTCTGGTCCATCGCGGTGCTCGCCATCACGAGGCGCGTGCCGACCTTCTGGCCGATCAGGCGGTCGTTGAGCAGGTCGTACTGCGGGTCGCCGAGCGTGAACGTCTCAGGCTTCTTGGTCTCCCACGTCGAACCGCTCGTCTTGCCGTCCTTGCCCGCGATCACCACGTAGTTGATGGTCACCTGGGCGCCCTCGACGAGCTCCTCACCGGTGCCTTCGTCGACCACGCGGGACGTCGGGCCGGCAACCTTCAGCGGCGCCTTGAACGTGACCTTCGGCTCCTTGCCGACCGGGCCGTCGACCTTGATCGCGTCGACGGCCTTGACGTCGGCCTCGGACGGGCTGGGGGCGGGTGACGGCTCGGGCGCGGCCTTCACCTCGCAGACGTTTCCGTTGGCGGAGGCAGCGTCGCCGCCGTCCGCGGATCCGTCCTGGCCTGCGCAGCCGGTGAGCGCGATAGTTGCCAGCGCGACGGCTGCCAGGCCGGCAGTTGTGCGGTGCTTCACAAGTAGTCCTTCGGTCGGGTTTGCGCCTTGCTGGGGACCGCCACACTCTAGCGGGCGGAGATGGGCGGGGCTCCCAGGCAGTGTGATGCGCGATGCGAGCAGTCTTGGGCGGGGTTCGAGCGATCCGCTCCGCCCTGCGGAACAATAGTTGCCATGCCGTCGAACCGCCGCTCCAGCAAGCGTCCTTATGCCGCGGACCACGTCCCCCTCGATGTCGATCGGGCTACAGGTGGCCGTCGCAGCGAGTCGGCGGCGGACGGCGAGTGGGTGGTGCAGCGGATCCGCTCGTCCGACAAGACATACATCTGCCCCGCCTGCCGGCAGGAGGTGACGCCCGGGACCGCGCACGTCGTCGCGTGGAAGACGGACGTCCTCGGCGGTCCCGAGGCAGGCCTGGACGGTCGCAGGCACTGGCACAACAGCTGCTGGCAGCGCCGCGCGAACCTGCGGTGAGCCCGCACACGCGGAGCGGGGCGACAATGGGAGCGATGACCACCGAAGCGACGCCGGACGAGGCTTCCGGCCAGACGACCCACCAGATCCGCTCGCTCACCGTCCTGCCGGCGCAGCGGGAGGACGTCGAGCTGCACACCGCCGACGGCCTGACGCTCGTGGGTGAGCTGGCGCTGCCGGCGGACAGCGAGCCGTCGGCCAGCCTGCTGACGCTCCACCCGCTGCCGACGCACGGCGGGTTCATGGACTCCCACGTGTACCGCAAGGCCGCCTGGCGCCTGCCCGCCCTGGCGAACCTCGCCGTCCTGCGGTTCAACACGCGTGGCACCTCGTCCCCCCGCGGTACGAGCGAGGGCACGTTCGACGGCGGCGACGCCGAGCGGTACGACGTCGCGGCGGCGATCGAGCTCGCCGAGTTCCGGGGGCTCCCGCGGCCGTGGCTGGTCGGCTGGTCCTTCGGCACCGAGCTGGTGCTCAAGCACGGCACCGACCCGAGCATCGAGGGCGCGATCCTCCTGTCGCCGCCGCTGCACCGCGCGACCGACGAGGACCTGGACCGCTGGGCAGCGTTCGGGAAACCCCTCGTGGTCCTCGTGCCGGAGCTCGACGACTACCTGCGGCCGGACGAGGCCCGCCGCCGCTTCGCGCGCGTGCCGCAGGCCGAGGTGATCGGCGTCGACGGAGCCAAGCACCTGTGGGTGGGGGAGCCGGCCGTCGCCCGCGCGCTGAACGAGATAGTGGCCCATGTGCTGCCCGACCATCCGCTACCGCTGCCGACGCACTGGGACGGACCCGTAGGAGCTGCCTGAGCGGCCTCACCACCACAGCACCCATCACAGGAGGACGACGATGACCTCACAGGCCCTGGCCACCTTCACGCTGCACGACGGCGGCGGAGTGCCGCTCGTCCTGCTGCACGGCTTTCCGCTCGACCACCGCATGTGGGCGGCCTGTGCGGCGTTCCTTCCGCCGGGCACCCGCGCCATCGGCGTCGACCTGCCGGGCGCCGGGCACAGCGACCTCGACGGGTTCCAGCCGAGCATCGACCACACGGCCGACTGGGTCCACCGGACCATGACCGAGGCCGGCGAGGGCAACGCGGTGGTCGTCGGGCACTCGATGGGCGGGTACGTGGCGCTCGCCCTGGCCGAGCGGCACCCGGGGTTCGTCGCGGGTCTCGGGCTCGTGAGCACCAAGTCGACCGCGGACACCGAGGAGGCACGTGCCAAGCGCCTCCGGATCGCCGCCGCGGTGGATGCCAGCCAGACGGTGGACGCCGTCCTCAGCATGCCCGCCGCCCTGGTGGGTGCGACGACCACCGAACGCAGGCGGCACCTCTTCCCGGTGCTGGACTCGTGGATCCGCTCGCAGTCGCCCGCGGGCGTCGCCTGGGCCCAGCGCGCGATGGCGGCCCGCCCGGACCGGACGGCGGTGCTCGAGCGCTTCGACGCACCGGTCTCCGTGGTGGTGGGCGCCGAGGACACCATCACGCCGCTCGCCGAGGCGGAGCACATGGTCAGGGCGGCCGGTACCTCCGCACGGCTCTCCGCCGGTGACGGCGCGCTCACCCTCGTGCCCGGCGTCGGCCACATGAGCGTCGTCGAGGACCCGCAGGCCGTCGCAGCGGCCCTGGGCCTGCTGCACAGCCACGTGGTGGCGCACCGCTGACGAGCACGCCGAGCTCCGCGAAGTAGAGCGCCTGTCCGGTCTCCCTGGCAACACCTTCGTCGCGGGCAACTCCATCGGCGGCATGAGCGGCCGGATCATCGGCGGCTGGCTCGCGCAGGCCTGGGGCTGGCGGGTGGCCGTCGGAGTGATC
>NZ_JBHXBG010000261.1:0-4999 GCF_042726755.1 Promicromonospora sp. NPDC060271
GGCTATTTGTGGGTTCGAAACGTTCCGAACCCACAAATAGCCAGCACTCAACGGGCGGTGAGGAGGTTCCGGATCAGCCAGAGGCCGTTCGCTACCTCACTGAAGCTGGTGCTCAGCGGGGAGAGGCCCACGCGCAGGCCCTGCGGCGGGCGGAAGTCCGGGATCACGCCCCGCTCCCACGACTGCGCGACGACGCGCTTGAAGTCCGGGTGGTCGAGCATGATGTGGCTCCCCCGGCGCTCCGGGTCGCGCGGCGAGGCCACCCGCACACCGGGCAGGTACTCGTCGGCGACCTGGATCGCGAACCCGGTCAGCGCCAGCGACTTCTCGCGCACCGCCGGCATCCCGGCCTCCTCGACGAGCGCCAGCATGTCACGCATCGGCAGCATCCCGATCACCGGCGGCGTACCGCTGATGAGCTGACGGATCCCCGGCGCGGGCTCGTACTCGGGCCCCATCGCGAACGGGTCGGCGGCCCCCATCCAGCCCTGGACGGGCTGCCGCACCGCGTCCTGCAGGCCGGCGGCCAGGTAGGCGAAGGCCGGTGAGCCCGGCCCGCCGTTGAGGTACTTGTAGGTACAGCCGACGGCGATGTCCACGCCGTCGGCGTCCAGGTCCAGCGGGACCGAGCCGGCGGAGTGGCACAGGTCCCACAGGACGAGCGCCCCGGCGTCGTGCACGATCCGCGTGATCGCCGGGAGGTCCGCGACGTACCCGGACTTGTAGGCGACGTGGCTGAGCAGCACCAGGGCGGTGTCCGGCCCGACGGCGGCCGCCACGTCCTGCGGCGTCACGCCCGCCTCGGCGTTCGGCGTGATCCAGCGGAGCTCCAGGCCGCGCTCGGCGGCGATGCCCTGCAGCACGAAGCGGTCGGTGGGAAAGTTCTCGGTGTCGGCGACGATCACGCGGCGCCCGGGACGCGCGTCGACCGCGGCGCGGGCGAGCTTGTAGAGCAGGACCGTCGTGGAGTCGGCCACGACGGTCTGCCCCGGCGCCGCGCCCAGCACCACGCGCCCGAGGGTGTCGCCGAGCTCGGTCGGCGCGTCCATCCAGCCCTCGTCCCAGGACCGGATCAGGCGCGCCGCCCACGGCCCGTCGACGAAGGAGGCGAGCCGCTCGCGCGTGGCGGTCAGCGGCCGGCCCAGCGAGTTGCCGTCCAGGTAGGCGATCAGGCCCTCGCTCGGCACGAAGAGGTCGTGGTAGCGGGCGAGCGGGTCGCCCGCGTCGAGCGCGGCGGCACGTTCGCGCAGCGCGGCGGGCAGGTTTACGGGCAGGGCGGCGGATGCGGCGGGGACTGTCACGAAGGCTCCAGGTCGATCGGCTTCGGCCCGAGCGTACGTCCTGCACGGGCCGCGGCCGAACCAGGCAGCGGCGTCGGACCCTTGACGCCCCAACCGCACCGTCAGTAAAGTCCGTACCGCTCCAGCGCAAAAACTCTACAACTCGCTGCATGTTTATCAACAGCATTACGGCAAGTACCGGTGACTCATCCGATGACGAACCCCGTCAACGACGACGGGAGATCGGGGACGACGATGTTCCGCTCCACGACGCCACGCCACGCAACAGGCCCCGGGCCCAGACCGGGACGAGCTCCCGCGCTGCTGGCCGTGCTCACCGCCGCGGCCCTCACGGCCGCAGGCCTCGCTCCGGTGACGGCCTCCGCCGCGCCCATAGTGCTCTCTGCGGGCGCGCCCGCGGCCGCGAGCAGCAACAACGCGCCCTACCTGGCCGGCAACCTGACCGACGGCAACCAGGGGACCTACTGGGAGTCGACCAACGGGAGCTTCCCGCAGTGGGCCCAGGTGGACCTCGGCGCAGGGGCCACCGTCGAAGAGGTGGTCCTCAAGCTCCCCACCGGCTGGGAGGCCCGGACCCAGACCCTGTCCGTGCAGGCCGGCGCCGACGGCGCGTCCTTCACCACGCTCGCAGCGAGCGCCCAGCGGCGGTTCGACCCGGCGTCGGGTAACACCGTGACCATAGACGTGCCCAACACGGCGGCGCGCTACGTGCGCATCGCCGTCACGGCGAACACCGGCTGGTCCGCGGGTCAGCTCTCGGAGCTCGAGGTGCGCGGCACGCGCGACGCCCCCGACCCGGAGGAGCCGGTGGAGGGCACCGACCTCGCCCCGGGCCGCCCCGTCGCGGCCTCGTCGACGGAGTGGAACTACGTGGCGGGCAACGCCAACGACGGCAACACCTCGACCTACTGGGAGGGCGCGGGCGGCCAGTACCCGAGCACGCTCGCGGTGACGCTGGAGTCGGCGGCGACGCTGAGCGACGTCGTCGTGAAGCTGCCCCCGGCCACGGCCTGGGGGCCGCGGACCCAGACCTTCGAGGTGCAGGGCCGCACCGGGTCCGGTGACGCGTGGGCCACGCTCGCGCCGTCCGCCGCTCGTGCGTTCTCCCCGGCGACGGGCAATTCCGTGACCGTCCCGGTCAGCGGGACCGCCCGCGAGGTGCGGCTCCGGTTCACGGCCAACACGGGCGCGGGCAACGGCCAGGTGGCCGAGCTCCAGGTGTTCGGCGTACCGGCAGCCGGCCCGAACCTCGCGGTCACGGGCGTCTCGGCGAACCCGGCGACGCCGACCGAGTCGAACGACGTCACGCTGTCCGCCACCGTGCGGAACATCGGGACGCTCGGGTCGCCGGCGACGAACGTCGCGCTCACCGTCGACGGTGAGACCGAGGCGACCGTCCCGGTCGGTGCGCTCGCTGCGGGCGCAACGGCAACCGTCAGTGCGAACGTCGGGGCGCTGCCCGCAGGGTCGTACGAGATCGGTGCCGTGGCCGACCCGTCGAACACCGTTCCCGAGCAGTCCGAGAGCGACAACGAGTACGTCCGACCGGATCCGCTGGTGGTCGCCCAGACCGCCAGCTCCGACCTGGTCCCGACGGTGTCGTGGACGCCGAGCACCCCGGCGGCGGGTGAGACGGTCACCTTCTCGGCGACGATCGCGAACCGCGGCACGGTCGCCACCTCGTCCGCGGCGCACAGCCTCACCGTCGTCGTGAAGAACTCGTCGGGGACGACGGTGCGCACCCTCACGGGTTCGGTCTCCGGCACCATCGCCGCCGGTGCCACCAGCCAGAGTGTGAACCTCGGCACCTGGCCGGCCGCCGACGGCTCCTACGACGTCACGATCACCGCCGCCCCCGACTCGACAGAGGTCGAGGCGCGGCGCGCGAACAACGAGGTCACCCGGTCGCTGTTCATCGGCCGGGGCGCGAACATGCCCTTCGACACGTACGAGGCGGAGGACGGCGTCTCGGGCGGCGGTGCGGTCGCCGTCGGGCCGAACCGCGTGGTCGGCGACCTCGCGGGCGAGGCGTCCGGCCGCAAGGCGGTGACGCTGGACCAGACGGGCGCGTACGTCGAGTGGACGACGCGGGCAGCCGCCAACTCCCTGGTGGTGCGGTTCTCCATGCCGGACGCCGCGGGCGGCGGCGGCACGAGCTCCACGCTGGCCGTGTACGTCAACGGCAGCTTCCTCAAGAACATCGACCTGACCTCGCGGTACGCGTGGCTGTACGGCCCCGAGGCGGGACCGGGCAACCAGCCGGGACAGGGTGCGCCGCGGCACATCTACGACGAGGCGAACACGTTGCTCGGCACCACCGTCCCGGCGGGCTCGACGATCCGGCTGCAGAAGACGGCGAGCAACACCAGCCGGTACACCGTCGACTTCGTCGACCTGGAGCAGGCGACGCCACAGGCCAACCCGGACCCGGCCCGCTACATCCAGCCCGCGGGCTTCACGCACCAGGACGTGCAGAACGCGCTCGACCGGTTCCGGATGGACACGACCGGCAACCTCGCCGGCGTCTACCTGCCGGCGGGCGACTACCAGACGGCGAGCAAGTTCCAGGTGTACGGCAAGGCGGTCGACATCGTGGGCGCAGGGCCGTGGTTCACGCGGTTCCACGCGCCGGCCACGCAGGAGAACACGGACATCGGGTTCCGGGCCGAGGGGACGGCGAACGGCTCGACGTTCCGCGACTTCGCCTACTTCGGGAACTACACCTCGCGGATCGACGGGCCGGGCAAGGTCTTCGACTTCGCGAACGTGCGAGACATGACCATCGACAACATCTGGGTCGAGCACATGATCTGCATGTTCTGGGCGGCCAACATGGACGACTCGGAGATCAAGGACTCCCGGATCCGGAACACCTTCGCGGACGCCCTGAACATGACCAACGGCAGCGCGAACAACCACGTGCACAACAACCAGGCGCGGGGCACCGGGGACGACTCGTTCGCCCTGTTCGCGGCGACCGACGCCGGAGGCAGCGGCCAGCGGGGCAACGTGTTCGAGAACCTGACGTCGACGAACACCTGGCGGGCCGCGGGCCTTGCCGTCTACGGCGGGCAGGACAACACGTTCCGCGACATCTACATCGCCGACACGCTCGTGTACTCGGGCGTGACCATCAGCTCGCTGGACTTCGGGTACCCGATGGAGGGGTTCGGCCCGGCGCCGACGACCTTCGAGGGCATCTCCGTGGTGCGCTCCGGCGGGCACTTCTGGGGTGACCAGGTGTTCCCGGCGGTGTGGCTGTTCTCGGCGTCGAAGGCGTTCACCGCCATCCGGTTGAACGACCTGGACATCGTGGACCCGACGTACTCCGGGATCATGTTCCAGACCCAGTACATCGGCGGGCAGCCGGTCAACCCGATCCGGGACACGGTGTTCACCGACGTGTCGATCACCGGGGCGCAGCGCAGCGGCGACCAGTACGACGCAAGGTCTGGTTACGGCATCTGGGCCAACCCGATGCCGGAGGCGGGGCAGGGTCCGGCGGTCGGTTCGGCCACGTTCAACGGGCTGACGTTCGGCAACAACTACCGCGACATCGAGAACCCGACGTCGACGTTCACGATCACCCGCAACTGACCCCTTCGCCGAAGTAGAGCGTGCGTCCGCGACACACGCTCTACTTAGGCGGTCGTCCGTCGCCGAGGTAGAGCGGGTGTCGTGGACACCCGCTCTACCTC
>NZ_JBHXBG010000262.1:0-4973 GCF_042726755.1 Promicromonospora sp. NPDC060271
CCCGCCTCCTCGGAGCCACCTTGCTCGTTTTCGCACCTTAACTCCCCCGGACATGCGGTGGGCCCGTGCGTTCCCGCCCGCTGGGGGCGGGAACGCACGGATTGGTCGAGCAGAACGTCTGTGTCGCTCAGCGCTGCAGGGTCAGCACACCCGGCCGGTACGGCAGCAGGCCGTAGTCCATGCCGTCGGAGCTGGGGTCGCGGCCCTGGTAGAGGAGCTGGAGGTTGCAGGGGTCGATGGTCTTGGTCTGGTCGGGGTTGGTGCGCACCAGGTCGCCGTGGCTGATGTCGTTGGTCCAGGTGGCGCCGCTGTTGGCCTTGCCGGCGAAGGGGTTGCTCTCGGTCGCGGCCTGCGGGGTCCACGTGCCGTCGAGGCTGGTGGCCGTGAACGAGCGGAAGTAGCGGCCGTTGTTCCCCATGGCCTCGACGATCATGAGGTACTGGTTCTGGCCCTGGACCTTGTAGACCTCGACCGCCTCGAACAGGTTCGCCTTCGTGTCGCTCATGATCTTCGTGTAGCTCGAGCCGAAGCTGCCCGGGAAGTTCCCGATGGGCATGCTGGCCCGGTAGATGTTGCCGTTGTCGTCGGCGAAGAACAGGTACATGTTCCTGTCGTCGGCGATGAGGGTCTGGTCGATGGGAGCCCCGTCAGCGGGCGTCCCGTCGGGCTTCGGGGGAAGGGTCCCCGTGAAGAGCTCCTGGTGCGGACCCCAGCCGTTGGGGTTGGTGGGGTCGCTCGACGTGCGGTACGAGAAGGTGTACGGCCAGCCCCACTGGTAGGCCAGCACCCAGATGTTCCTCGGGGCGAAGTAGAACAGCGTCGGCGCGACGGCCTTGAAGCTCGTCATCTCGGTCTGGCCGGCCGAGGCCATGTCGGACCAGTTCGTGAAAGGGCTGAAGGCCATGGAGCCCCAGGCGTCTCCGGTGTCGTGCGTCGACCCGTAGACGAGGTACTGGCCGTTGTGGCGGACCGCGGAGAAGTCCTTGAGCGCGACGGAACCGTTCCTCGGTTGCGCCAGCGGGCCGGTCGAGGTCCAGCGGTACGTCGACGGGAGCGTGCACTGGCTGCTCCCGCCGTCGACCCGGACGAGCTGCCACTGCTGGTTGGCGCCACCCCAGTCGCTGAACTGCACGACGGCGGCGCCGTCACCCGTCGCCGCGTTCTGGACCTCGACCGCCTTGTTGCTGTTGCGGTTGATCAGCCGCACGTAGCCACCGTCGGAGTCGGCCAGCCGGAACTGCTGGTTGACGCCGCCGTGGTCGGCCCACTGGTGGATCACGGCACCGTCGGCCGTCGACCAGCCGGACACGTCCAGCACCTTGCCCGAGTGCCGCGCCTTGATCCGGTAGTAGCCACCGCCGGCGTCGACGAACTGGAACTGCTGGTTGTTGGCGTTGGTGCGGGTCCACTGGTGGAGCGGGGCTCCGTCGGCGGTGGACACGCCGCTGACGTCCAGGGCCTTGCCGCTGGTGCGGTTCAGCAGCACGTACCAGGCGGCGGGGTCGACCGTGGCGGCAGCAGCCGGACCGGTGACGGCGACGACGCCGGCACCGGCCAGCACCGCCGCCACACCGGCGGCGACGACCCGCACCAGCCAGCGGCGCAGCCGTGAGGGCGGCGCGACCGATCGAGAACTGGAGACAGCAGACATGATCCTCCTTGACCAAGACCTGACGGCTCACCGAAGCGGCGACCCGCGATGCGTGCCCGGGCACGTGCGGCGAGATGTTAGCGCTCACAACTCGAACGGCACGGCTGTGTGCCCTCCGAGCGCCGACGGAGGGGGCTTGCCCGTAAAGCCCGGTTCCGTCGGCTTGACCAAATGTGAGCGATAACACGTCATACGTCAAGAGTCAGATTTAGTCCGCGGTCCGCGGTCAGCGGCCGGCGCGGCGGCCGGCCGGGCCACCACGCAGGTACAGCGCCGCGGACTCAGGCACCGATCCCGTAGACGCGTCGTGCGGTGCCATGGTCGATCGCTTCCTGCTCTGCCGCGCCGAGCGTGGCGGTGAGCTGGAGGTACGCCTCCCACCAGGCCGTGTACCCGCGCGTCAGGCGGACCAGGGGCCAGTCCGAGCCGAACATCAGCCGGTCCGGCCCGAAGGTCTCCAGAGCGTGGTCGACGGCGGGCCGCAGCGCGGCGGCGGTCCACCCGAGGTGGTCGGCCTCCAGCCCGAGCCCCGAGACCTTGGCCACCACGTCGGGGTGCCGGGCCAGGTCAGCGAGGTCGGCGCGCCACCGGTCGAGGTCGGCGCCGCCCGCCAGCAACGGAGGCTTGCCCAGGTGGTCCAGCACGAACGACGCCGCGGGCAGCGCGCCGACCAGCTCGGTCACCACGGGGAGCTGGTGCGCGCGGACCACGAGCTCGACCACCAGACCGGCGTCGGCCACCGCGATGAGGCCCGCGACCACGTCCGGTCGCAGCAGCCAGGAGGGGTCCGGCTCGAGATGCGCCAGATGGCGGACCCCGACGAGGGTCTCGCCGCCCGGCAGCCGGCGCAGGTGCGCGAGCTGCGCCGGTACGTCGCCCAGCAGGTCGACCCAGCCGACCACCGCCTTGACGACGCCGCCCGCCGCGGCGGCGGCGAGCAGGTCCTCCGTCTCGGACAGCGAGTTGTCCGCCTGGACGACGACGGCATCAGCGATCCCGTGCGCGCCCAGCTCGGCGGCGGCGTCCCGCGCGGTGAAGTCGCGGGCTATCTCGCTCATCGACCCGGGGTCGATCCAGGGCTGGGGGTGGCGGTCCAGCTCCCACAGGTGCAGGTGGGCATCGACGAGGTGACGTGTCACGGCAGGTGCCACACCTCCTGCATGTCCCGCCACCGCTCGCCCGGCGCCGCGTCCTGGCCGAACGCCGTCTGGCACGGGTCGGTGTGCCGCCACCACTCCTGGGTCACCGGGTCCTGCGCGATCCGGGCCATGTCGGCCTCGTGGTCGGTGCCGGTGTACTCGTAGTAGGCGAACAGCGTGTTCTCCAGCACGAAGATCGTGTAATTGCGCACGTTGCACGCCTGGAGGGTCGCCTCGACCTGCGACCAGACGTCGGCGTGCAGGCGCAGGTACTCCTCGCGCAGCTCCGGGACGATGTTCACGACGAGACCGTGTCTCTCCACCATGTTCGTACTCACTCCTTGGTCCCGCCGGCGGTCATGCCCGCCACCAGGAATCGTTGCGAGAAGAGGAAGATCAGCAGCACGGGCGCCACCGAGAGGAGGGTCGCCAACGCCAGTGCCGGCAGCTCGATCGTGGTCACGCCGGCGGCCGTCGGGTTGAACTGTGGCACGTTGGCCAGCATCTCGGCCAGGCCGACCTGGATGGGCGCCTTGGGGCCGGGCGCGACCAGGAACGGCAGGAAGTAGTTGTTCCAGTTCGCCACGAAGCTGAAGAACCCGACGAGCGCCACCACCGGTTTGGCGAGCGGGAGCGCGATACGGGTGAAGACGCCAAGCTCCCCGCAGCCGTCGATGCGGGCGGCGGCCAGCAGGTCCCCCGGGACGCTGGACGAGAAGTAGATGTACGTCAGGTACACGCCGAACGGGAAGAACGAGAACGGCAGGACCACCGACGCCGCCGTACCGACGAGCTGCAGGGCCGAGAGCTCCAGGAAGATCGGCAGCACGAGCGCCGTGTTCGGGATGAGCATGACCACGAGGGTGGTGGTCAGGAGCGCCTTGCGGCCCCGGAACTCCCCCAGGGCCATCGCGTAGCCGGCCGGGATGCTCGTCAGCAGCGTCAGCACGAGCGCGGCGCCGGAGTACAGCCCCGCGTTGCCCAGCCACTGGAACACGATGCCGTCCTGAAAGCTCACGAGGGCGTCCCAGTTCGCCGCCAGATCGCCGAGCGTCCCCGGCGCGAACGGCGCCGTGGTGAGCAGGTCGCGGGGCGACTTGGTCGTGGCGTTCAGGAGCCAGAGGATCGGCACCGCGAAGAACAGGGCGAAGAAGGTGAGCGCGATCGTGACGAACGCGCGTCCCAGCCACGCCCGGGGGTCGGGCTCTGCCCGACGTCGGCCGCGCTCGGCGGGCGTCGTCGGGGTCGTGGGCCTCAGGTCAGTCGCGCTCAAAGAGTCCTCCCTTGATGACGAAGAACATGCTCAAGGCCAGGGACACCACGAGCAGGAGGATCGCGATGGCGGCCGACCCGTTGTGGTCGGTCTGCTTGAACGCGTAGAGGTAGGCGAGCTGGTTGAGCGAGTAGTCCACCGGGACGACGCCCTTGCTGGCCTGGGACAGGATGCGCGGCTCGACGAAGAGCTGGGTGCCCGCGGCGAGCGACATGACGGCCATGTACGAGATCCACTTGCGCATCATCGGAAGCTGGATGCTCAGCGCGATCCGCAGCCGGCTCGCGCCGTCGATCCGTGCCGCCTCCATCACCTCGCCCGGCACGTTGTTCAGCGCGCCGTAGAGCACGACTATCCAGCCGCCCGCACCGGTCCAGAACGCGATGATCGCGAAGATCACCGGCAGGTTCCCCGGCGAGACCGTCTGCACGAAGGTCTCCGTCCCCATGGCGTGCAGCACCCAGGAGACCGGGCTGACCGTCGGGTCCAGGACGAAGAGCCAGAGCATCACGCTCGACGCACCCGCGAGGGCGCCCGGGATGTAGTAGACGAACCGCAGCCCCGTGCTGAGCCTGCGACTGGCCAGCCCGTGCACCAGCAGGGACAGGACGACGACGAACAGGACCAGCCCGGCCAGCCAGAACAGGACGAACAGCGCGACGTGGAGGACGGCCGGCCCGAACCGGAAGTCCTGGACCACGTGGGCGAAGTTGTCCAGGCCGACGAACTGGTCCTCCTTGGTCAGCGAAAGGTAGGCCGCGTAGACCGTCGGCGCCAGGCCGAACATGAGCAGGAGGACCGTGTAGCCGGAGACGAAGAGGTACGACATCCGGCTGCGGCTCCGGGCCAGGCTGTCGTGCCGCCTGCCCCGGCCGTCGGCGGCCCGCGGCGGCGCCGCTCCCGGGGCGGG
>NZ_JBHXBG010000263.1:0-4938 GCF_042726755.1 Promicromonospora sp. NPDC060271
GCTCTGAGTAGATGATGTCTACTCAGAGCAACCGACCCCGAATTCGTAGGCTTGCCCCGCGAGCGTGTTACTTGCTCAGCGTCTCCGCCAGGGAGTCGATCAGCTTCGGCATGCCCTCCGGGTACTCGACCGAGAGGGCCGTGGGCGGCGAGACCGCAGAGACGGCGACCGTGCCGACCTGCTGGGCCACCATGCCGTTCTTGACGGCGGGCAGGGCCTGCAGCTCCTTCTTGTCGGGGAGCGCCGCGGCCTCCTCCTCGGTGTACGTGTAGGCGACGACGAGGTCCGAGTCGAGCTTGTCGAGCTCCTCGTACGACAGGGTGTAGAAGAACGAGCCGTCGTCCGGCGCGAGCTCCTCGACGGCCGGGGCGGTCTCGAAGCCGAGGCCCTCCAGGAATCCGGCGCGCGGGTCGCCGGCGCGGTACACGTAGATCAGGCCCTCGTCGGGCGAGTCCACGATCGCGGCGACCGTCTTGCCCGCGAACTCGGGGTGCGCCTCGGCCTGCTCGGCCAGGTAGGTGTTGATCTCCTCGACCTTGGCCTCGCCGGCGGCGCTACGGCCCAGTGCGGCGTCCGTCGCGGTGATGATCTGGTCCCACGGCGTCTGCCAGGCCGTCTCCGGGTAGGCGACGGTCGGGGCGATCTCGCTGAGCAGGTCGTACTGCTCCTGCGTGATGCCGGAGTAGGTGGCGATGATGACGTCGGGCTCGACGGCCGCGAACTCCTCGTAGGGCACCGACGCGCCGGCCTCGGCGTCGGTCAGCACGGTCGGCTTGTCGATGCCCGCCTCGTCGTAGGCCTCCTCGACCCACGGCAGGAGGTTGCCCTCGCCGACGGTCCAGGTCTGCTCGGCGACGGCGACCGGGTAGACGCCCGCGGCGATCGCTGCCTCGGTCGATCCCCAGCCCCACGTGGCGACACGGACGGGCGCCTCGTCGATGGTGGTCTCGCCGAAGGCGTGCTCGATGGTCAGGGGGAACTCGTCGGTCGCGCCGGAAGCGTCGGCAGACGGCGTCGCGCCGTCCGCGGCAGGGGCTTCGGACGCGCAGCCCGACAGGGCGAGGGCGGACGCGGCGACAATGCCGACGGCCGCCGCGAGGGAACGGCGAGGGCGCACGGTTACTCCTGGGGGTTCAGGCGAACGACCGGCGGATGCCGGTCGAGATGAGGTAACCCTAACTACATTAGGTAACGACGATGTTGCGAAATTGGGGAGCCCTGTAGTGAGGTGCGTTACGCCCCGGCGTGGTAGCGGCCGACCGGGACGACGAGCGGCGAGCCCGCCACGGGGTCGGGCACCACCTGGGCGCGCAGCCCGAACGCCTCGTTCACCACGTCCTGGGTCAGCACGTCCGACGGCGCGCCCTCCGCGACGATCCGCCCGGCCGACATCACGACCAGGTGGTCGGCGTAGCGCGCGGCGAGGTTGAGCTCGTGCAGCACCATCGCGACGGTGGTGCCTCGCTCGCGGTTCAGCTCCGTGAGCAGGTCCAGCAGGTCGAGCTGATGGCGCACGTCGAGGAACGTGGTCGGCTCGTCGAGCAGCACGATGTCGGTCTGCTGGGCGAGGACCATGGCGATCCACACGCGCTGACGCTGGCCGCCCGACAGCTCGTCGACGGGCCGGTCCGCGAGCTCCGCGACGCCGGTGGACTCCAGCGCGGTCATGACAACGGCGTCGTCGTCGGACGAGTGGCGGCCGAACCAGCCCTGGTGCGGGTAGCGGCCGCGGCTGACGAGCTCGGCGACGCGGACGCCGTCGGGCGCGATGGACGACTGCGGCAGCATGCCGACCTTGCGGGCCAGCTCCTTGCGGGGCATCGTCGTGATGTCGGCGCCGTCGAGCGTGATCCGGCCGCCATCGAGCGGGTGCAGCCGCGCGAGGCCGCGCAGCAGCGTGGACTTGCCACAGGCGTTCGGCCCGACGACGGCGGTGATCTTGCCGTCGGGCAGTGTCAGGTCGAGGCCCTCGATGACACGTAGGCCCTCGTAGCCCAGGCTGACACCTTCGGCGCGCAGGTTGGTCATCGGCTCCTCTTCTCGTTCGTGGCGAGCAGCCACAGCAGGTAGGGGGCGCCCACGAGCCCCGTGACGATGCCGACCGGGGCGGCCACGCCGAGCAGCGCGTGCTGCCCGACGACGTCCGCCACCAGGGTCAGGGCCGCGCCGGTGACGGTGGACGCGACCAGCGCGGCACCCCCGTCGTTCACGAGTCGGCGGGCGATGGCGGGGGCGACAAGGGCGACAAAGGCGATGGGGCCGGCGGCACTGGTGGCGAGGGCGACGAGCGCGACCGCGAGCAGCAGCGTGCCGACCCGGGCGGCGTCCACGTGCACGCCGAGGGCGCGCGCGTTGTCGTCCCCGAGCGAGAGCGGCCCCTGGGTCCGGGCGACGAGCGCGACCGCGATCGCGAGCACGAGCGTGCCCGCGGCGACGAGCGAGAGCTGTTCGCCGCGGATGTCGGACACGGAGCCGACCGTCCAGATGAGCACACCCGCGGCCTCGTTCTCCTCCGCGCGGGCCATCGCCCAGGCGACCAGCGACGAGCACAGGTACGCGAACCCGACGCCGACCAGCACGAACCGGATCGAGTGCAGTCCCTTGCGCCAGGCCAGCAGCCAGATCGCGAGGGCGACGAGGCCGGCGCCCGCGAAGGCCATGCCGGACAGCGCGACCCCGCTCATGCCCAGCGCGAGCAGGCCGGTCACCGCCCCGAGGCTCGCCCCGCTGGAGATCCCGAGGATGTCGGGCGAGGCCAGCGGGTTGCGCAGGGTCGACTGGAACAGCGCGCCCGCCAGCCCGAAGGCTGCGCCGACCACCACCGCTGCCTCGATGCGGGGCAGGCGCAGCTTCTGGATGATGAAGACGTCGCCCTTGTCGCCCAGCCCGACGGCGCCGGCGATCGCCTGGCCAGGGGTCAGCCCGGCGGCGCCGATCAGCAGGGCGCCGGTCCCGGCGACGAGCACCAGGAGGGCCATCCCGGCCACGACGAGGACCTGCCTGCGGCGCCGGACGGCGCGCAGGCCGGCGACGGTAGCGGTGAGAGCCGTGTCGACGGTGTCGGTGGTCATCAGGCTCCCACCACGTTCCTGCTCCGGGCGACGGCGATCAGCACCGGCGCACCCAGGAGCGCGGCGACGACGCCGGCCTCGAGCTCCGACCGGGGCAGGATCAGCCGTCCGAGGACGTCGGCGGCCAGCAGCATCACGGGGCCGAGGAGGGCGCCGATCGCCATGACCCAGCGGTAGTCGGTGCCGACGAGCCGGCGCGCCGCGTGCGGGACCACGAGGCCCACCAGCGCGATGGGCCCGGCGAGCGACGTCGCGGTACCGGCGAGCAGCACGATCGCGATCGCGGACAGGGTGCGCGTGGTGCCAACCCGCTGGCCGAGCGCGGTCGCGACGTCGTCGCCGAGGGCCAGCATGTTGAGCCGGTGGGCGAGCACGGCGGCGAGGACCACGCCGACCACGATGAACGGCCACAGCCAGAGCACCGTGTCCAGGCCGCGTCCGGTCAGGGAGCCGACGGACCAGAACCGGTACAGGTTGAACGCCTGCTGATCGCGCAGGAGCACGAGCGTGATGAGGGGCGTGATGAGCGCCGTCACGGCCGCGCCGACCAGTACGAGCCGCACGGGCTGGCCGCGCCCCACCGAGAACACGATCGTGGCGGCGGCCGCGGCGCCGAGGAACGCGAACCACACGTAGCCGATCGGTGAGGTGATGCCGAAGAGCCAGACCGCGCAGACCACCGCGAGCGACGCGCCCGAGTTCAGGCCCAGCAGGCCGGGATCCGCTATCGGGTTCCGCGTGACGCCCTGGATCAGGGTGCCCGCGGTGCCGAGCGCGATCCCGGCCGCCAGACCGACGACGGTGCGCGGCAGCCGCTGGTCCAGGACCACGTCGTGGTCCACGAACCCGGCGACCGGCGCCGTCAGTGCCCGCCAGACCTCCACGGGGTTGATGTCGCGGACGCCGAGCGCGAGGCTCGCGAGGACGACGAGCAGCAGGGCGACGAGCGCCGTCGCCAGCGCGAGCGTCCTGCGGCGGGCACGGTGAGCCACGGCTTCCGCACCCTCACGGCGTCCCGCGGGCGCTGCCGCAGGTGAGGTAAGCATTGCCTAAGCATTCCACAATGCCTGGGATGGTCGGTACGTGCCCATCCCGGCGGAGGTCAGGCGTAGGACTCGCAGCCCCAGCCGTCCTGGTCGTTCCCGTCGAGCCCGTGGTAGTCGTTCGTTCCCACCCAGACCTTCTGGCGGACGTCGTCGCAGTCGAGGTCGGGGTTGGTGGGCGAGACGGGGCACTGCCACCGGCCCTCGGCGTAGACGCAGACGGAGTCGGTCGCCCGGGCGGGCTGGAAGCGGACGTTGCCCGCGTACTTCACGATCCACGTGCCCGAACGGGTCGCGGCGAACTTGTGCGTGTAGCCGCCGGTGCTGGTGGTACGGACCGAGCCGACCTTGCTCATGCCGACCGAGCCGGCCGGGTCGAAGTAGATCGCCATGACCTGGTCGGTGAGCGGGTACCACTGCCCGCCTCGCTGCACCTCGAGGGTTCCCGTGACGGTGACCGGCTTTCGCCTGGCCACCGGTTCGGGCTTGGCGTTGGTCGTGAGGTCGGTCGCGTAGGCGGCCTGGAGGGCGGGCGCGGGAGCCGCGTGCGCGGGCACGGCTGCCGCAAGGGCCAGTGCGACGGCGCTCGCGGCGGCGGCGATGATTCGGCGGATGATGGGGATCAACCTCTTCCGGGTCCTGGGGCACCCTGGGCGGGGCCCGCTACGACTACCAGAGCCCCGCCGCCGCACAATCTGATTCGATCCCCTGTGACCTCACCCGGGTGAGGTCACCGGTTCGGCATGCCTGCTGGGCTGGGACCTCGGGGGAGAACGTACGTCTGCGGGGTGGGTTGCTCTGAGTAGACGTTGTCTACTCAGAGC
>NZ_JBHXBG010000264.1:0-4904 GCF_042726755.1 Promicromonospora sp. NPDC060271
GCACTCCTGGTGCGCCGAGGTAGAGCGGGTGTCCGGACCTACGCTCTACTTCGCGGACTCAGGCCAGGCGGCGCATCCAGCCGTGCCGGTCCTCGGCGCGGCCGTACTGGATGTCGGTGAGCTCCTGGCGGATCGCCATCGTCAGCTCGCCGGGCTCACCGCCGTTGATCTCGTGGTCGAACGAGCCACCCGCGAGGCGCCCCACGGGGGTCACGACGGCGGCGGTGCCGCACGCGAAGAACTCCTTGACCTTTCCGGACTCGAGCCCGGCCACGACCTCCGCGAGCGGGATGCGCCGTTCCACCACCTGGTACCCGCGGTCGCCCGCGAGCTGCAGGACCGAGGCCCGGGTGATCCCCTCGAGGATCGAGCCGAGCTCTGGTGTGTGGACCGTCCCGTCGTCCATCACGAGGAACACGTTCATGCCGCCGAGCTCTTCGAGGTACGTGCTGCTGGCTGCGTCGAGGAAGCACACCTGGTCGAAGCCCTGCTTCTGCGCCTCGCGCTGCGGCAGCAGGCTCGCCGCGTAGTTGCCGCCGAACTTCGCGTCACCCGTGCCTCCGGGCGGCCCTGCCCGGTGGTACTGCTCGGACACGTAGATCGACACGGGCTTGACGCCGCCCGCGAAGTACGGGCCGACCGGCGACGCGATAACCAGGTACTCGGCCTCGAGCGAGGGCCGCACACCGAGGAACGCCTCCGACGCGAACATGAAGGGCCGCAGGTACAGCGACGAGTCCTCGCCGCCGGGCACCCAGTCGATGTCCGTGCGGACCAGGGCCGCCAGGGACCCGATGAAGTCGTCCACGCTGAGCGCGGGCAGCGCCAGCCGGTGCGCCGAGCGTGCGAACCGCGCGGCGTTCTGGTCCGGGCGGAACGTCCAGACCGAGCCGTCGGCGTGCTTGTAGGCCTTGAGGCCCTCGAAGATCTCCTGTGCGTAGTGCAGCACTGCCGTCGCCGGGTCGAGCTGCAGCGGACCGTACTTCTCGATCCGCCGGTCCTTCCAGCCGTCGGCGCTGGTCCAGGAGACCCGCGCCATATGGTCCGTGAACACCGTCCCGAACTTCGGCGCGCTGAGCGCCGCGGCGCGCTCGGCGTCCGGCGTCGGCACGTCGGTGGGCCGCACGTCGAAGAGCGCCACCAGGTCTTCGAGCCGCGCCGGGAGGATGGGATCCGTCGTTGTTGTCATGTCGATGCCTTTCACCGGAATGCTGTTGTCAGTCTTCCACGCCCGGCAAGGCAGGAGGAGCATTCCGAGCCGGGCGCCTGCCCGGACGGCCTTCGACGTACGAAAGCGGCGCCCGGTTCGGTCTGCGTGACCCGGGCGCCGCCGTCGTGCAGCGTGCTTACCCGGTCACGCGGGCCGCGATGTCGCGGCCTACCTGGTCGGTCGTGCGTACAACGTCGCCGCGGGCCGCGAGGTCCGCCGCGACGGCCTCGTGCACCCGCGCGGACTCCTCGGCGAAGCCGAGGTGGTCCAGCAGGAGGGACACCGAGAGGATCGTCGCCGTGGGGTCGGCCTTGCCCTGACCCGCGATGTCGGGGGCCGAACCGTGCACCGGCTCGAACATGGACGGCGCGGTGCGGTCGGGGTTGATGTTGGCCGACGCCGCAAGCCCGATGCCGCCCGAGATCGCGGCGGCCTGGTCGGTGAGGATGTCACCGAAGAGGTTGTCCGTGACGATCACGTCGAACCGGCTCGGGTTGGTCGTCAGGTAGATGGTCGCGGCGTCCACGTGCGCGTAGTCGGTCGTGACGTCGGGGAACTCCGCGTTCACGGCCTCGACCGTGCGGCGCCACAGGTGGCCCGCGTGCACCAGCACGTTGTGCTTGTGCACCAGCGTGAGGTGCTTGCGCGGGCGGGCGTTCGCCCGGGCGAACGCGTCCCGGACCACGCGCTCGACGCCGAACGCCGTGTTGACGCTGACCTCGGTGGCGATCTCGGCGGGAGTGCCGACGCGCAGCGCACCGCCGTTGCCGACGTACGGACCCTCGGTGCCCTCGCGGACCACCACGAAGTCGATCTCGCCCGGGTCGGCCAGCGGGCTGGCGACGCCCTGGTAGAGCTTGGTCGGGCGCAGGTTCACGTAGTGGTCGAGCGCGAAGCGCAGCTTGAGCAGCAGCCCGCGCTCCAGCACACCGCTCGGGACCGACGGGTCGCCGATGGCACCCAGCAGGATCGCGTCGTGGCTCTTGATCTTCTCGAGGTCCTCGTCGGTGAGGGTCTCGCCGGTCGCGTGCCAGCGCTTCGCGCCCAGGTCGAACTCGGTGGTGGAGAGCTTGGTGCCCGACGGCGCGAGCGCCGCCTCGAGCACCGCGAGGCCCTGCTCCACGACCTCCGTACCGATGCCGTCACCTGCGACCACTGCGAGGTCGATGCCCTCTGTCCTACCCACCTGTGCCATGTCCGGAGCCTACGCGCGCGATGGGGTGAATGAGACGCTGGTCTCACGGAATGGACGCACGAGTGTCCCGACCGGACGGCCGCCGAGCGGGTCCGGCAGGCGCATCACTCGAACGTCCAGGACGTCGCGCCGCCCGGCTCCCGCACGAACAGGGCGTTGGCCTTCGTGGGGGTCACGCGGTACACGTGCCACGGAGCCGGTCCCGCCGACGGGGCGCTGTACGGAGCGGTGAGCGCGGTCCCGGACTCGTCCACCTCCGCCGGCCAGCCGCCCGCGGCCGCCACCTCGGCGATGTGCGCGACGACGGCGCGGTCGGTCACCAGCTCGGCCACACCCTCGACGACGACGTCGTAGTCGTCCGCCGCCACGGCGATGGTGCACCGCGGGTCGCGCTCCATGTTCCGCCCCTTGCGGACGCCGCGACCGGACACGACGTAGAACCCGCCGTCGTCCCAGAACGCCCCGACGCCGGTCGTGTGCGGGCTGCCGTCGGGATTGATCGTCGTGAGCCAGTGCGAGTGGCGGTCCGGCCCGCGCCCGCCGGGCGCCTGGTCCCCGATCTCCGCGAGCGCGGCGGCGACGGGCTCCCATGGGAGCGGCGACAGCTCGTAGAGGTCAGCGAGGTTCTTGGTCCTGATGTGAGTGCTCATGCACTACCGACGTCGACCGGAACCGGAACTCATCGGCACCCGGCACTACTGGTCCCGCGCCGAGAGCACGCAGAACTCGTTGCCGTCCGGATCGGCCAGCACGGTCCAGGTCGCGTCGTCCGGCTGCCCGACGTCGATCACCCTCGCGCCGAGCCCCACCAGCCGGGTGATCTCGGCGTCCCGGTCGTCGCTCGTGTGCGGAGCGAAGTCCCAGTGCAGCCGGTTCTTGCCCACCTTCTCGTGCTCGACGGGCACGAACACCATGCCCGGCGGCACCTGGTGGAAGTCCAGCTTCTCCGAGAGCTCGAGCGCCCACGGCGGCACCACGACGGACTCCTCGTCCGTCTCGAAGATGACCTGCCAGCCGAGGGCCTCGCCCCACCAGTGAGCCAGCCTCTTGTGGTCCGTGGACTCCACCACGGTCGAGTACCAGCGCAGCGCCATCGCCTTCACCTCATCATGTGACCCGCGGCCCGTGACCCGGACCGATGGCAACACGCTAGGACGAGACACTGACACTCGCGATGACTTCGCTGCCTCCGGGCCGTCCATCCGACATGGAACCCAGGTACATCGCCCACAGCGTCATCGACGACAACCACTTCATGGTGCTCGGCACGACCCAGCCGGACGGCACGCCACGGGTCTCGCCCGTCTTCTACAGCCACGCCGACTACCGCGACTTCTACTGGATCTCGTCACCCGACGCGCAGCACTCGCGCAACGTGGCGGCGCAGCCCAGCGTCGAGATAGTCGTCTTCAACTCGCAGGTCAACCCAGGCCCCGACACGGCAGCCGTCTACATCGGCGCAACCGCGGTCCAGGTGCCCGACGCCGAGCTGCACACAGCCGTCGCGGCGGCCTTCTCGTCGGTCCGGCAGGGCGCGCGAGCCTTCGGTCCGGACGAGCTCAGCGGCGACGCCAAGCTGCGGCTCTACCGGGCGACCGCGGAGAGCGTCGAGATCCACGTACGCGGGAACGACCCGGAGCGCGGCACCGGTGTCGACCGGCGGCTCGCGGTGGAGATGTGACCCGCAGCCGGCCATGGCTCGGGCGGTCGCCGGCCGCCGACCGAGCCGCGGTCAGACCGGATGCGTCACGGCCGCGGGTAGAGCAGCTCGAACCGCTCGCACACGACCGGCATGTCCGGCGAGAACTCCCGGCCCTCCGGAAGGTTCCGGCGGAAGTAGATCTCGTGCCCCTTGCGCCACGACTCCAACGTCCGGTCGTCCTCGCCCTCCGCCGCGGCGAAGTCCTCGTCGACCTCCTCGAACGTGGTGGTCTCGACGCTCGTCGTGCGGATCAGCGCTCGCGGGTGGTTCTCGCCGTCGAGCACGATCGACAGCTCACCGGCGACCGGCAGCGGCGCTCCCTCGTCGTCGTAGTCCCACAGGGCCGACGTCGTCGCCGTCTTCTCCCCCGCGAGCACCGCGGCGAGCAGCTCCTCGGCGAGCTCCGGCTCGTCGCCGAACGACCAGGCCTGCGGCGGCACCGTCTCGCCGACAGTCTGTCCCACCACGATGCTCGCCTTGGCCAGGCCCGCGTACTGGCGCGTGGCGGCCCAGAAGTCGAGGACCTCTCCGGCGAGCGCGGAGTCCTCCGCGGACACCGCCTCGGGGTCGAAGGTCGCGGGGTCGAACGCCTCGGAGTCGGGCGTCTCGGAGGTGCGCTCGGTGTTCTCGGGCGTCGCGTCATCGGTCACGGGGACATCCTGCCAGTACCCGCAGGTCCCGGGTAGCCGCTCGGCCGCAGCCGGACGGATCCGGTGTGCGACGTCGAGGATGCGCCGGGGAGACACAACTGATCCGGGGTGTGTTGCTCTGCGTAGACAGTGTCCACGCAGAGCAAC
>NZ_JBHXBG010000265.1:0-4744 GCF_042726755.1 Promicromonospora sp. NPDC060271
GTCGTCTCCGACGGTGCCCCTCGATCGTACCGACCGTCGGTCGCGGGCGCCGACAGCCAGGCGCCCGCGTCCCTCGTCGCCGGTCTAGCGCTCGCCGCCCCACTCCTTGGCCTTCTCGCCCAGCGAGTCGATCGCGCCGTCGGCCTGGTCGGGCGCGAACTCCTTGAGCTTGTCGGTGGCCGCGTCGACGTTCTCGTCGGTGAGCTGCTCCTTCGCCTTGGCGACGTTGTCCGGGTCCGTCACGAACTCCTTGGCCTTGTCAAAAAGCCCCATCACGAATCCTCTCGACACAGGCACACGGCTGTGCGCCCCCTGCTCGGCGACGGGGTCCCGCCACCAGTGGCGAACCTACGCGCACCCCGCCGCTCGCGCACTGCTGGGTTGGGCAGATCGGAGCATTCCGGACCCAGGAGTCGGCAGGCGGGCCCCGCGTCTCGTACCGTCAGGCCGTGGAGTACGTGGAGTACCTGACCATCGCCGTCGTGGCGGCGGCCGTCATCATCGCCGTCACCGCGCTCGCGCCCCGGGCCGGCGTCGCGTCGCCCCTGGTCCTCGTGGTGCTCGGCGCCGGCGTGAGCCTGCTGCCGTTCGTCCCGGCCGTCGAGGTGCCGCCGGAGCTGATCCTCGGCGGCGTGCTCCCGCCCCTGCTGTACTCGGCGGCGGTCGGTCTGCCGTCCATGGACTTCCGGCGCGACTTCGCTGCCATCGGCGGGCTGTCCGTCACCCTCGTGGTGATCAGCTCGGTGCTGCTGGGGCTGCTGTTCCGGTGGCTGATCCCGGACATCGACCTGGCCACCGCCATCGCGCTCGGCGCCATCGTCAGCCCGACCGACGCCGTGGCGACCACCATCGTCAAACGGCTCGGGGCGTCCCCGCGCAGCGTCACGATGCTCGAGGGTGAGTCACTGCTCAACGACGCGTCGGCGCTGGTGCTGCTCCGGTCGGCGATCGCGGCGACGGCCGCGACCGTCAGCCTGTGGGAGGTCGTCGGCGACTTCGCGTACGCGGCGGGCGTCGCGGTCCTCATCGGCGTCCCCGTCGGCTGGGTGGGCCTGCGCCTCCGCAAGCGCCTGGGATCCGCCGCGCTGAGCACCGCCATGTCGTTCGTCGTGCCGTTCGCTGCGTACCTGCCGGCGGAGGAGCTGCACGCGTCGGGCCTGGTCGCCGTGGTGGCGGCGGGCCTGGTGACCGGCAACGGTTCCGCGCGGCACCTGCGGCCGCAGGACCGGATCGCCGAGCGGTCCAACTGGCACACCGTGGAGCTGCTGCTCGAGGGCGCGGTCTTCCTCGCGATGGGCATCCAGCTCTTCGACCTCATCGAGGACGTGGAGCGCGGGAACGGCTCGGTCCTGCAGGCCGCCGGCGTCGCCGCGATCGCGGGCGCCGTGGTGCTCGTGGTGCGGGCGGCGTTCGTCACGCCGCTCATCGGCGTCCAGGCGCGCAGGGCCCGCCGCGGCGAGGCCGTCCGGGAGACCCTGTCGGGCTTCCAGGACCGCATCGACCTCCGGGTCGCCGCCACCCCGCCCCCGGCCGACGGGAAGGCAGAGGGCAAGGGCCGGCGCTCGACCGCCGCCCGGCTGGAGCGGATCCAGGGCACGCTGCGCCGCCGCACCGCCGACATCGACTACGTCCTCGCCAAACCGCTCGGCTGGCGCGAGGGCACCCTGCTGGTGTGGGCGGGCATGCGCGGCGTGGTGACGCTCGCCGCCGCGCAGACGCTGCCCGCGGAGACGCCCGGCCGGTCCTTCCTGGTGCTGGTCGCATTCGGGGTCGCGTTCGGCACGCTGCTGGTCCAGGGCAGCACCCTGCCGCTGGTGACCCGCCGGCTGGGCCTGATCGGGCAGGACACCACCGGGGATCTCCCGGCCCTGCGCCGCGAGACCGTGCGGGCCGCGCGCGACTTCCTCGCCGACCCCCGCCGCCCGGACGGCTCGCCGTACGACGACGGCGTGGTCGCCCGGGTGCGCAAGGACATGTTCCGGGAGCACGAGTCGCAGGACGAGGACGCGGAGCTCACGAGGGAGCGCTTCGTCCAGTACCGGGAGCTGCGGCTGGCCACCATCGCGGCCCAGCGCGAGGAGCTGCTCGCGGCCCGGGCGGCCGGCACCTACGACTCGGCCCAGCTCGGGGACGCCCTGGACCTGCTGGACGCGGAGCAGATCGCCGTCGAGATGCGCAAGGGCAAGGTGCCGATACATCCGGACGACCCGGAACGTTAACCTCGCCCCTGTGACGGACTACACACCGCTCCATCTCGACTGGCCCGGCTGTCTCAACGTGCGTGACCTGGGCGGACTCCCCCTCACCGGTGGCGGCACCGTCCGCGAACGGGCGCTGGTCCGTTCGGAGTCCCCCGGCTTCCTGACGGACGACGGCGTCGCCGCCGCCACCGCGTACGGCCTCTCGCGGATCATCGACCTGCGCCGTCCGGCCGAGATCGAGGAGTGGCCGAGCAGGCTGGCCGGCCTCCCCGCCCACCTGCACCTCCCCGTGCAGATGGCGGAGGACCCCGTCGAAGGGCCGTGGGTCACCCTCTACGCGGGGCTGCTGGACCGGCGTCCCGAGCTGTTCGCGCGCGCCGTCGCCGCCGTGGCGGACGCCCCCGAGGGGCCGGTGCTGGTGCACTGCGCCGCGGGCAAGGACCGCACGGGCCTCGTGGTGGCGCTGGCGCTCAGCCTCGTCGGGGCGGACCTCGACGCGCTGGCCGACGACTACGAGCTCACCAACCAGCGCCTCGCCCCGCGGTACGCCGAGCGCTTCGCGGCGGCGGACGAGTCCGTCCCCGGGCGGGAGATCCCGCCCACCCGGCACGTCATCCTCGGCGCCCTGGAGCACCTGCGGACCCGGCACGGTTCGATAGAGGCGTACCTCACCCACGGCGGCCTGACCCCGGGCCACGTCCGGGCGCTCCGCACCCGCCTCACAGCCCCCACGCCTCGTTGAGTGCTGGATATTCGCCCTTCTGACGGCCGTCAGGGGGCAAATATCCAGCACTCAACGACGAGAACGGCGGTCGTGTGCCGCCGTGAGCAGAGATCTCGCCGTGGTTAGGGTGCGGTCGGCCTCGGCCGGGGTGATCCGCGCGAGCGCGAACGCCGCGATCGAGAGCCCCGTGACCGCGTCGGCGAGGCGTTCCCGCTCCTCCGGCACCACCTGGTCCAGGTAGGCGACGACCCCGCGGCCGATCGCCGCGCGCAGCTCGTCACGGTAGTCGGCGACGACGCGCGCCACCTCGCCGTCGTGCACGACGGGCGCGGTGGCGGTGTTGATGAGCAGGCAGCCGCTGCTCGCCGACATCGAGTCGGTCCGCGTGAACGCCTCCCGCAGCCCGTCCAGGTACGTGAGCACCGCCTCAGGGGCGACGACGTCGGCCTGCAGAGGGCGCAGCCTCGGCCGGATCACCTCGTCGAGATAGCTCTGCACCGCGGCGTCGAACAGCCCTCGCTTCGAGCCGAACGTGTTGTAGATGCTCGACCGGCTCAGCCCCGTCGCCTCCTCCAGGGCCGGGACCGACGCACCCTCGAACCCGGCACGCCAGAACAGGGTGCGCGCCGCGCGCACCACCACATCACGGTCGAAGCCCTGCGTCCGGGCCATCCCTGCCTCCAGTTGTTCTGAAACGCTCGGTCCAGTATATATTGGAAGAGTCATTACAGAATAGATCCACCCTGAGGGAGCACGTCATGTCCGAGTTCACGAGCACGCAGATCCAGCTCGTCTCCCGCCCGACCGGATGGCCGACGCACGAGAACTTCCGCACCGTCGCCGTCGCCCACGACGCCCTGCGGCCCGGTCAGGTCCGCGTGCGCAACGAGTTCGTGTCGGTCGACCCGTACATGCGCGGACGGATGAACGACGTGCGCAGCTATGTCGCCCCCTTCGCGCTCGGCGAGACCATCCCTGGCGGCGCGATCGGCCGCGTCGTCGAGTCGGCCGCGGACGGCGTCCCCGTCGGGGCGGTCGTGCTGCACCAGCACGGCTGGTCCGACACGGTGCAGGACGACGCCGCGACCTTCCGCGTCGTCCCCGACGTGCCGGGCGTGCCGCTGTCGCTGCGCCTGCACGTCCTCGGCATGACGGGGCTCACCGCGTACGTGGGGCTCACGGCGATCGCCGGGATGCGGGAGGGCGACACGGTGTTCGTCTCCGGCGCGGCCGGCGCCGTCGGCACCGCCGCCGGCCAGATCGCCAAGCTTCTCGGGGCCAAGCGAGTCATCGGATCGGCGGGATCACCCGAGAAGGTCGCCCTGCTGACCGAGAAGTACGGCTACGACGCCGCCTTCAACTACAAGGACGGCGACGTGCGTGCCCAGCTCGCCGAGGCCGCGCCCGACGGGATCGACGTGTACTTCGACAACGTCGGCGGCGACCACCTCGAGGCCGCCCTCGACGCGTTCAACGACGGCGGACGGGCCGCGCTCTGCGGGGCCATCGCCGTCTACAACACCACCGGGAAGGCCCCCGGGCCCGACAACATGGCCAACATCATCACGCGGGGGCTCACCCTGCAGGGGTTCACCCTCGGCGCCTACCTCCACCTCGCCCCGGAGTTCCAGGAGCGGATGACGGCCTGGTTCGCCGCCGGGGAGATCGCCTACGACGAGACGGTCGCCGACGGCATCGAGAACACGGTCGACGCGTTCCTCGACATGATGCGCGGCGCCAACACCGGCAAGATGCTCGTCCGCGTCTGAGCGCATCGGGCGCCGAACATGCAGAAGGCCCTCGGGCCGGCGTTTCCGCC
>NZ_JBHXBG010000266.1:0-4704 GCF_042726755.1 Promicromonospora sp. NPDC060271
CGTCCGGAGGGGCGGCCCGGCCGACAGCGTCCGGTTACGTCGTCGCCGGCTCCTCCACCGCCGGGGCGGCGAACTGGCTCGCGTACAGCCGCGCGTACGCGCCGTCGGCCGCGAGCAGGTCCTCGTGCGACCCCTGCTCCACGATGTCGCCGTGTTCCATCACGAGGATCACGTCGGCGTCGCGGATGGTCGACAGGCGGTGCGCGATGACGAACGACGTCCGGTCCTTGCGCAGCCGGTTCATGGCCTCCTGCACCAGCACCTCGGTGCGGGTGTCCACGGACGACGTCGCCTCGTCGAGCACCAGGATCGCCGGGTCGGCGAGGAACGCCCGCGCGAGCGTGAGGAGCTGCTTCTCCCCCGCGCTCACGCTGGAACCCTCCTCGTCCACCACGGTGTCGTAACCGTCGGGCAGGGTCCGGACGAACGGGTCGACGTGGGTCGCCCGGGTCGCGGCCAGGAACTCCTCCTCGCCGACCGTGGCGCCGTCCGGCACCCCGTACCGCAGGTTCTCCTCGATGGTTCCCTTGAAGAGCCAGGTGTCCTGCAGCACCATCCCGACGGACGAACGCAGGTCGTCGCGCGACATGTCCCGTGTGTCCACGCCGTCCAGCGTGATACGCCCGCCGTCCACCTCGTAGAACCGCATGAGGAGGTTGACCAGCGTCGTCTTGCCCGCGCCCGTCGGGCCGACGATGGCGATGGTCTGGCCGGGCTCCGCGACCAGGTTGAGCCCGGTGATGAGCGGCTGGTCGGGCGTGTACGAGAACGTGACGTCCTCGAACGCGACCCGCCCGCGCACCGGCTCCACCTTCTGCGACTCGGCCGGGTCGGCGGTCTGCTCGGGCGCGTCCAGCAGGTCGAACACCCGCTCGGCGGAGGCGACGCCGGACTGCAGCAGGTTCATCATCGAGGCGACCTGCGTGAGCGGCTGCGTGAACTGGCGCGAGTACTGGATGAACGCCTGCACGTCACCCAGCGACAGTGTGCCCGACGCCACGCGGAGCCCACCGATGACCGCGACGATCACGTAGTTCAGGTTCGCGAGGAACCCCATCGCCGGCTGGATGGTGCCCGAGATGAACTGCGCCTTGAAGCTCGCCCCGTACAGCGAGGCGTTCTCCTTGGCGAAGGCCTCGGCGGTGGACTCCTGGTGCCCGTAGACCTTCACGAGAGCGTGGCCCGTGAACGACTCCTCGATGTGCGCGTTGAGACGCCCCGTTGCCGCCCACTGCTCGACGAACTGCGGCTGGCTGCGCTTGGCGATCTGCATCGTCATGACAACGGACAGCGGCACCGTCACCAGCGCGACCAGCGCGAGGATCGGCGAGATCCAGAACATCATGAAGAGCACGCCGACCACGGTGAGCGCCGCCGTGACGAGCTGCGCGAGGGTCTGCGTGGTCGTCTGGGCCACGTTGTCGATGTCGTTGGTGACGCGCGACAGGATCTCGCCGCGCTGCTTGGCGTCCACGTACGACAGCGGGATGCGGTGCAGCTTCGCCTCCACCTGGTCACGCAGGTCCCGCATGGTGCGCTGCACGACGCCGGTGGTGATGCGCGCCTGCAGCCAGCCGAACAGGAACGCCCCGACGTAGGCGGCGACTACCCAGCCGAGCGTCTGCGCCAGCAGCATGAAGTCGATGCCCTGCCCAGGGACGACACCAGGGACGCCGGACAGCAGGTCGGCCATCTGGTCCTGGCCCTGGGCCCTGAGCGCCTCGATCGCCTGCTCGGTCGTCCCGCCCGCTGGCAGCTGCGCCCCCACGAAGCCCGCGAAGATCACGTTCGTCGCGTCGCCGAGCAGCTTGGGCCCCAGCACGGTGAGGGCCACCGAGCCGATCCCCAGCACCATGAGCACGACGACGTTCAGCCGCTCGGGCCGCAGCGAGCCGGCGAACCGGCGCAGCGACCCCTTGAAGTCCAGGGGCTTCTGCACGGGCATGCCCATGTTGCCCATCGGCCCGGGTCCCGGGCGCGGGTTGGGCGGGCCGGGTGGCGCCGCCGGCGCGGCCTTGGTCGTCTTCTCTTCCCCGCTCACGCTGCCTCCTCCAAGCTCATCTGGGACGTCACGATCTCCTGGTACGTCGGGTTGTCGGCCAGCAGCTCCGCGTGCGTGCCCCTGCCGACGATGCGGCCGTGGTCGAGCACCAGGATCTGCTCGGCGTCGCGGATGGTCGCCACCCGCTGCGCCACGATGATCGTCGTCGCATCGCGGGTCTGCGGCCGAAGCGCCGCCCGCAACCGCGCGTCGGTCGCGTAGTCGAGCGCGGAGAAGCTGTCGTCGAACAGGTAGATCCGCGGGCGCCGGATCACCGCCCGCGCGATCGCCAGCCGCTGCCGCTGCCCGCCGGAGAACGTGGCACCGCCCTGCGCCACCACCGCCTCCAGACCGCTGCCGTTCTCGTCGCCCAGCGCCTCGACGAAGTCGCGGGCCTGCGCCACCTCGAGCGCCGCCCACATCTCCTCCTCGGTGGCGTCGGGCTTGCCGTACCGGAGGTTGTCCGCGATGGTCCCGGTGAACAGGAACGCCTTCTGCGGCACCAGTCCCATGAGCGAGCCCAGGTCGCGCTGCGTGACGTCGCGGACGTCGATCTCGTCGACGCGTACCGTCCCGCCCGTCGCGTCGAACAGCCGCGGCACGAGGTTGAGCAGCGTCGACTTGCCGGCACCCGTCGAGCCGATGATCGCGGTGATCTGGCCCGGCTCCGCGGCGAACGTCAGGTCGTGCAGCACGGGCGCCTCGGCGCCCGGGTAGCGGAACTCGACGCCCTCGAAGGTGACGCGACCGCGTGGGCCGTCCGCGCCGGTCGAGCCGTCCTCGCCGGCCGGGCCTGGCGGGACCAGCCGCACCGGGCGCTCCGGGTCGACGACCGACGACGTCGTCTCGAGGACCTCCCCGATCCGCTCCGCCGCGACGGCCGCACGCGGGATCATCATGAAGATCATCGTGGACATCATCACGGCCATGAGGATGTACATGAGGTAGCTCAGGAACGCCGTCAGGGAGCCGATCTCCAGGCCCCCCGCCTCGATCTCGCGCGCGCCGAACCACAGCACCGCCACCGAGGACATGTTCATGATGAGCATGACCACGGGGAACGTGAGCGCCATCAGGCGGCCGGCGCGCAGCGAGGTGTCGAACAGCTCCTCGTTGACCGTGCCGAAGCGTTCCTTCTCGCGGCGTTCACGCACGAACGCGCGGACCACACGGAGGCCGGTGATCTGCTCGCGCAGCACGGAGTTGATGGCGTCGATGCGCTTCTGCATGCGCCGGAAGTGCGGCACCATCCGCCAGACGATGACGCCGGCCGTCGCGGCCAGGACCGGCACGATGACCAGCAGGAGGCCGGACATCGTGACGTCCTCGGACAGTGCCAGGATGACTCCCCCGACCAGCATGATCGGCGCCATCACCATGATGGTGAACGTCATGAGCACGGTCATCTGGACCTGCTGCACGTCGTTGGTGCCGCGTGTGATGAGGGTCGGCGCGCCGAACTGCGCCATCTCCCGCGCGGAGAACGTCTGCACGGTGTGGAACAGGTCGCGTCGCAGGTCCCGGCCGAACGCCGTGGCGACCTGCGCGCCGAAGTAGACGGCGACGACGGAGGCCACGACCTGGCCCAGCGACACGACGAGCATCCAGCCGCCGGTGCGCCAGATGTGGCCGATGTCGCCGACCACCACTCCGTCGTCGATGATGTCCGCGTTCAAGCTGGGCAGATAGAGCGCCGCGAGCGTCTGCACCAGCTGCAGGACGAGCACCGCTACCACCGCCCAGCGGTACGGGCCCAAGTACTTTCGGGCAAGCGTGACAAGCATTTAGATGCAGTTCCCTTCGAGGCTGGGGGCTGGAGAACCAGGGGTGGGGACGCCCGGTGCCGCAGTACCGGAGGCTGCTGCGTCCGGGCGTGCGGGGCCAGGCTTTTTCGCCGGCTCGTCCGGTGGACCGGCGAGGCCGTTCACGAGGGCGTCGGCCAGCACGTGGGCGGGCACAACGGGGAGCAGGTCGTCGAGCCGGTGGTGCGTACCCGCGATCGCCGACTCGACCAGCGAGATCGCCACCTCGACGGGCACACGCAGGCGGTGCAGGTCGGGCGCGAGGACGGCGGTGATGCCCTCGACGGTCGCCGCGTGCTGGCTCGCACGCTGGGCCATGAGCCCGTCGCGGAACTCCGTCATCCGGCGGCGCGTCGCGTCGTCGTCGACCGGGGGCAGGGTCACCCGCAGCTGCCGCAGCACCGACATCCACCGCATGACCTCCGCCATCCGGTCGCGGCCCGCCTCGATCACGAGCGCGAGCCGCCGCTCCAGCGGGAGCGCCGAGTCGATCGCCGTGAGCTCCGCGAGCGTCTCCTCGGGCCCGGCTGCGCGGTGCAGCCCTTCGACAGCTACCGCCCCGACCAGCGCCGTCTTGTCGCCGAAGGCCCGGAACAGGGTGCCCTCCGCGACACCGGCGGCCTGCGCCAGCTCACGCGACGTGACGTCGGCTCCACGCTCCCCGACCAGCGGGAGCACCGAGTCGACGATCGCCGCCTTGCGGTCCTCGGGCGCCATCGGGGCTGCCCGCCGTCGTGCGTTGTCCATGCCCCGACGCTAAATGAGTGAGCACTCACTCCGCAACTCGTTATCCGGGGAGCGTAAGAACGACGAAGTAGAGCGCCTGTCCGGCTCCCCCTGGTGTCACGGGGAGAGTCGGAC
>NZ_JBHXBG010000267.1:0-4661 GCF_042726755.1 Promicromonospora sp. NPDC060271
GTAGAGCGCCTGTCCGAGTCCTCCGTGTCACCAGGGAGACTCGGACGGGCGCTCTACTTCGGCGAACGCGTCGTCAGCGCGCCGTGCTCAGCACGCGCGTCGTCAGCGCGCGGTCAGGATCAGCGGGCCGTCCTCCGTGATCGCGATCGTGTGCTCCGAGTGCGCCCCACGGGACCCGTCCTTCGACCGCAGCGTCCAGCCGTCGGGGTCGGTGAAGATCTCGTCGGTCGTCTCGAGGAACCACGGCTCGACGGCGATGACGAGGCCCGGCTTGAGCGGGAACCCGCGGCCGGCGCGCCCGTTGTTCGGCACGTGCGGGTCGCCGTGCATGGTGCGCCCGACGCCGTGCCCGCCGAAGTCGGTGTTGATCGAGTAGCCGGCGGCGTGCGCCACCTCGGCGATCGCGGCGGAGATGTCACCGATCCGCTGGCCCGGCTGGGCCGCTGCGATGCCCGCCTCCAGCGCGACCTCGGTGGTGCGGATCAGCTTCGAGTCGGCCTCGGCGCGGTCCGGGGTGGGTGTGCCCACCACGATCGACAGCGCGGAGTCGGAGACCCAGCCGTTCACGGACGCCGCGAAGTCGATGGACAGCAGGTCGCCGTCCTTGAGCCGGTAGTCGAACGGGAGGCCGTGCAGCACGGCGTCGTTCACCGAGGTGCAGATCGTCTTGCCGAACGGCATGGCGCCGAAGGACGGGTGGTAGTCGATGTAGCACGACTCCGCGCCCTGGTCGCGGATCATCTTGTGCGCGATCTCGTCCAGCTCGAGCAGGTTCACGCCCACTCCCGCGGCCTCGCGGACGGCGAGCAGCACGTCCGCGACGAAGCGTCCCGCCGGGCGCATCTCCTCGATCTCCCGCGGCGTCCTCAGCTCGATCATGTCCGTCCTTCCGTAGGTGCGCCAGGGATCTGGCGGCACAAGCCTACGTCCCGCCGGGAACCGTCCGTCCGGCGAACGGTCCGTCGCCTTGCGCGGAGGCGACCTCGGGTTTCACCCGTCTTGGGCCGAGCGGGCGATTGCAACGGTTTCGTAATGCAAGGCGGTGCTGTATGGGCTTGCATTGGATCGTGAACCACGGTTGCGTGGAGGAAGGGCAACCTGGCAGTCTGCCGGGCCGTACCCGCACGTCAGAGGGTTCTCAGCCCACGAAGCAGTGGAGGAGCACGAGATGACTATCCGGATGGCTTCCAAGCGCCGAGCGGTCGCCCTTGCGGCGACCGGCGCGAGCCTGGCCCTGATCCTGTCGGCCTGTGCCGATACAGATGATGGTGGCGGCGACGGTGGTGGAGGCGAAGAGACGGCGGCGGCGTTCGACATCGACTGCACCGCCTTTGACGAGTTCGGCGACCTCGAGGGCAAGTCGGTCAGCGTCTACACGACGATCGTCGAGCCCGAGGCCGCGACGCAGACGAAGTCGTACGAGCCGTTCGAGAAGTGCACCGGCGTCGAGATCGAGTACGAGGCGTCGCGCGAGATGGAGGCGCAGATCGCCACTCGCGTCCAGGCGGGCAACCCGCCGGACATCGCGATCCTGCCGCAGCCGGGTCTGCTCCAGACGCTGGTCCGGGACTACGACGCCGTCCTGCCTGCCCCCGAGCAGGTCGAGGCCAACGTCGACGAGGGCTGGGCCCCGGAGTGGAAGGAGTACGGCACCGTCGACGGCACGTTCTACGCCGCGCCGCTGGGCTCCAACGTGAAGTCGTTCGTCTGGTACTCGCCGTCGATGTTCGAGGAGGCCGGGTACGAGGTCCCCACGACCTGGCAGGAGATGCTGGACCTCACGGCCACCATCGCCGAGGGCAACGAGGGCGCCACGCGCCCCTGGTGCGCCGGTGTCGAGTCGGGTGACGCCTCGGGCTGGCCGGGCACCGACTGGATCGAGGACGTCGTGCTCCGCTCGGCGGGCCCCGAGGTCTACGACCAGTGGTACACCCACGAGATCCCGTTCAACGACCCGCAGATCGTCGAGGCGTGGGACACGGCGGGCGAGATCCTCAAGAACCCGGACTACGTGAACGGTGGCCTGGGCGGCGTCGACTCGATCGCGACGGCCACCTGGACGGATGCGGGCTACCCGATCCTGGACGGCAACTGCTGGATGCACCGCGCCGCGAACTTCTACGCGACGCAGTGGCCGGAGGGCACCGAGGTGGCGCCGGACGGCGACGTCTACGCGTTCTACCTGCCGGCGATCGAGGGCGACGAGCAGCCGACCCTGGTCGCCGGTGAGTTCATCGGCGCGTTCGCCGACCGGCCGGAGGTGCAGGCCTTCCAGACCTACCTGTCGAGCTCCGACTGGGCCAACGCCAAGGCGGCGGCCACCCCCGCCGGTGGCTGGGTGAGCGCCAACAACGGCCTCGACCCGGAGCTGCTGGCCACGGAGTTCGACAAGCTCTCCGCGGAGATCCTGGCCAACCCGGACACGGTCGCCCGGTTCGACGCGTCCGACCTGATGCCGTCCGCCGTCGGCACGGACTCGTTCTGGAACGGCATCATCGAGTGGTTCGCCAGCGACCAGACCAGCGAGGAAGTCACCACCACCATCGAGAACTCCTGGCCGAGCAACTGACGGCCGGTCCTCGAGCATGACGCGCGGAGGCGTGGGACCCCGAGTCCCGCGCCTCCGCCGTCCTAGGCTGGGGGACGGACCAGTCAAGGACGACCGGACCAGGACAGCGACAGGAGATAGCCATGGACTGGCTGCTGCATGCCGGGGACGACCCGGTACACAAACTACTGCTGATGCTCATCGCGATCGTGCTGTTCGTCGCGCTGATGGGCATCATCCTCTTCGTGGTCGACCGGCCACGTAACCCGCCTCGCTGGTTCATCGCAGGCGGCTTCGTGGGCGCGGCGCTGCTGCTGCTCCTGCTCGGCCTGGTGTACCCGGCGATCCGCACCATCATCAACTCGGTCATGAACCGCAACAGCACCACGTTCGTCGGGCTCGACAACTATGTGCGTGCCTTCAGCGAGCCGCAGTTCCTGATCGTGCTGGGCAACACGGCGCTGTGGGTGCTGGTCGCTCCCCTCGTGGCCACGTTCGCCGGTCTCGCGTACGCCTACCTCGTCGACAAGAGCCGGTTCGAGGCCGTGGCCAAGGGGCTGGTGTTCCTCCCGATGGCCATCTCGATGGTGGGCGCCTCGATCATCTGGAAGTTCGTCTACGAGTTCAAGCCAGAGGGTGTGGAGCAGACCGGTCTGCTCAACCAGTTCATCGTCTGGCTGGGTGGCGAGCCGCAGCAGTTCCTGAGCAACCAGCCGCTGAACACGTTCCTGATCATGGTGGTGTTCATCTGGATCCAGGCGGGCTTCGCGATGACGCTGCTGTCGGCGTCGATCAAGGCGATCCCCGACGACATCATCGAGGCGGCGCGCCTCGACGGCGTCTCCGGGCTCGGCATGTTCTGGCGCATCACCATCCCGAGCATCCGGCCCGCGCTCGTGGTGGTGCTCACCACGATCGCCATGACCACGCTCAAGACGTTCGACATCGTGCGCACGATGACGGCGGGGGACTTCAACACCTCGATCGTGGCCCTCGAGTTCTACAACCAGCGGTTCCGTCAGGGTGACGCCGGGCTGAGCGCCGCGCTGGCCGTGCTGCTGTTCGTCATCGTGATCCCGGTGATCATCTACAACGTGCGCCAGCAGCGTCTTTCGGAGGATGTGCGATGAGCACCATAGAGGCAGCCACTCCGGCACCCGAGGTACCCCGGTCGCCGTCGACCATGAGCGACCGCGCCCGGAAGGCGCGCAAGGCCCTGTCCAACCCGTGGGCGAGCACGCTCGCCGTGGTCATCGCCATCCTCTGGACGGTTCCGACGGTGGGCCTGCTGGTCACCTCGTTCCGGCCCGAGCTGGACATCCGGCAGAGCGGCTGGTGGACGGTCTTCGGCGATGCGCTCGCCGGCGAGGGCGTGTTCTCGCTGCGCAACTACGAGACCGCGCTGTTCGACGGGTCGACCGACCTGGCGACCTACTTCGTCAACTCGTTCGTGGTCACGCTGCCCGCGGTGTTCATCCCGATCACCATCGCGCTGCTGGCCGCCTACGGGTTCGCGTGGGTCGACTTCAAGGGCCGCGACTTCCTGTTCATCGCGGTGTTCGCCCTGCAGATCGTGCCGATCCAGATCACGCTGGTGCCGCTGCTGACGGCCTACGTGGACCTCGGTATCAACGGCTCGTTCTGGACGATCTGGCTGTCGCACTCGGCGTTCGCGCTGCCGCTGGCGATCTTCCTGCTGCACAACTTCATGAAGGACATCCCGGCGTCCCTCGTCGAGGCGGCGCGCATGGACGGTGCCGGCCACGTGCAGGTCTTCTTCCGGGTCGTGCTCCCGCTGCTCACGCCGGCTCTGGCAGCGTTCGCCATCTTCCAGTTCCTGTGGGTCTGGAACGACCTGCTGGTCGCCCTGATCATGGGCAACCTGGACACGTTCCCGCTCACCGTGCGCGTGGCCGAGCTCGCCGGCTCGCGCGGTGGTGACTGGCACGTCCTGTCGGCCGGTGCGTTCATCTCGATGGTCGTACCGCTGATCGTGTTCCTGTCGCTGCAGCGGTACTTCGTCCGCGGCCTGCTGGCGGGTTCGGTCAAGGGCTGACGCCCCGTTCCGCGAGGTAGAGCGCCTGTCCGCGTGGTGCCGGGACGTCCCGGCACC
>NZ_JBHXBG010000268.1:0-4644 GCF_042726755.1 Promicromonospora sp. NPDC060271
GCCCAGCGGGCTCAGGCCTCTTTCATTCGGTTTCGGCGGTCGGGTTCACACGCTGCTGGAAATCGGTTCGATCCGCACTCCTGCGTCCGGACCGTGAAATCCCACCCACGTCTCGAGACACCGTGCGGCGTCCTCCACGCGGTCATAGACCGGTGCATATCCTGGTCCGTTGCGCACCACGCGATAGCGCGTGCTGCACCGGGGCGTCGTCGTGACGGTGACCCGGGTCTCGCCCGTGAAGTCTTCCTCGTACTCCGTCATGCTCCCCATCCTGCCCCGGGTTAAATACAAACGGAAGCAGGGGTCAAAACTAACCCGGCCGGCACCTGACGTGGCGCTGGGCTACCTGGCGCAAACCGGACACCCAAATGGTTAAAGACGCACTCCGAGCAGGGCATTTACCGTACGGGCCATGACTCCCGGAGCGCCCTCCTCGTCCGCGGAGGTGTCCCGCGTCGGGTCGAGGGAAACCTCGGCCCAGGCGTCGACGGCCGCCAGCGCGGACGGCGCGTCGAGGTCGTTCGCGAGCGCCGCGCGGACCGCCGCGAGGGTCGAGTCGGCGGACGGGCCCCCGTTGCCGGAGACCGCGTCGCGCCACCGGACGAGCCGCGCCTCGCCCTGCTGCATCGAGGTCTCGTCCCACTCCCACTCGGTGCGGTAGTGGTGGGCCAGCAGGGCCAGCCGGATCGCCATCGGGTCGTGGCCGGCGTCGCGCAGGCGGGAGACCAGGACGAGGTTCCCGAGCGACTTGCTCATCTTCTCGCCCTCATAGCCGACCAGGCCCGCGTGCACGTGCGTACGTGCCCCCGCGGGCTCCGCGCCCTCCAGGACGGGAGACAGCACGCGCAGGTGCGACGTCGACATCTCGTGGTGCGGGAACAGCAGGTCCGAGCCGCCGCCCTGCACGTCGAACCGCTCCCCCGCTGCCAGGCCCAGCCCGTCCCGGGCGATCACCGCGCACTCGATGTGCCAGCCGGGACGTCCGGTGCCCAGCGGACCGCCGTCCCACGCCGGCTCGCCCGGGCGCTCGCGGCGCCACAGCAGCGGGTCGAGAGGGTCCTTCTTGCCCTCGCGGTCGGGGTCGCCGCCGCGTTCGGCGAAGTCGGCGAGCTGCTGTTCGCGGCTCAGCCGCGCGACGGTCCCGAAGCGCGGGTCGGCGGTGAGGTCGGCGTAGACGTCGCCCAGCTCCGGCGTCCGGCCGCCCGCACCCGGCTCGAGCGGCACGCGGTACGCGGCGCCCGACTCGAGCATGGCGGCGACCGCCTGCGCGACCTCGGGCACGGACTCGACGGCGCCGGTCCACGTCTGCGGCGGGATGACACCGAGCGCCGTCATGTCCTCGCGGAACAGTGCGGTCTGGGAGGCCGCGAGCTCTCGCCAGTCGACCCCCGTCGCCGTCGCGCGCTCCAGCAGCGGGTCGTCGACGTCGGTCACGTTCGAGGTGTAGAGCACGTCCTTGCCCGTATCGAGCCAGGCGCGCACCAGCAGGTCGAACGCGACGTAGGTGTTCGCGTGCCCGATGTGGGTGGCGTCGTACGGCGTGACGCCGCACGCGTACAGCCGGGCCCGTGGCCCCGGCGCAGCCTCGACGAGCTCACCGGTGGACGAGTCGTGGACCCGCACCGGGTCGGAGACGGGGAAGCCGGGAAGCTCCGGGACTTGGGGTGTGGGCCAGGCGTGCACGCGACCAACGATAACCGCCGCCTACGACGCTCCCTGACCACGTCAGGGCGCTGGAGGTGTGTTCTACGCGACGCCGCCGGTCGCGTCGATGGTGCCCGACAGGAGCAGCCACACGACGACGCCGGCGAGGGCGAACCGGTAGAACACGAACGGCTTGTAGGAGTAGTTCCCGATGATCTTGAGGAACCCGATGATCACCGCGTAGCCGACGCCGAACGCGATGATCGTCGCGATGATCGTGGCACCCCAGCCGGGGGCCCCGGCCGGGAGCGGCTCGCCGAGGGTCTTGAAGAGCTGGTAGAAGCCCGAGCCCAGCACCGCGGGCAGCGCGAGCAGGAACGAGTAGTCCGCAGCGGCCTTCCGCGTGAAGCCCATGGTCAGGCCGGCGGTGATCGTGCCGCCGGACCGGGAGACGCCCGGCACGAGGGCCAGCGCCTGGGCCAGGCCGAAGCCGAGGGCGCTCGGCCCCGTGAGCGACGTCAGCTCGCGCTCCTGGCGCCCGAAGATGTCGGCGAGGAGCAGGAGGATCCCGAAGAAGGTGAGCGTGAAGACCGTGATCCAGAGGTTGCGGAACGTGGTCTCGATGGCGTCCTGGAACAGCAGCCCGAGCAGGACGATCGGGATCGAGCCGAAGATGATGTACCAGCCCATGGCGGCGTCGTGGTTCGCGCCCGAGCCGGGGCGGCCGTGCCGCAGGTCCACCGAGCCGGACCGTGGCCCCAGGCCGGTCCGTGCGCGCCAGCCGCTGCCGTTCGCGCCCGTCAGGGCCTTGAACCAGGCGACAAGGATCACGCCGATCTTCTGGCGGTAGTAGATGATCACCGCGAGCTCGGTGCCGATCTGGGTGATGGCGGTGAACGCCGCACCGGGGTCGCCCGAGCCGATCAGCTCACCGACGATCCGCAGGTGCGCCGACGACGAGATCGGCAGGAACTCGGTAAGGCCCTGTACCAGGCCCAGAAGGATCGCTTCCCACGCAGTCACGGGCCGTGACACTACCCCACGGCGCGCCTCCGGATGCACCCGCGCCGCCCGCGGGTAGCCTGCCGCACATGGAACGACGCCGCGTAGGCAGGTCTGGCCTACGGGTCTCCGAACTCGGGCTCGGGACCATGACATGGGGCCGCGACACCGACGAGATCGACGCGGCCGAGCAGGTTCGGGACTTCCTCGACGCCGGCGGCAGCCTCGTCGACACCGCCGCCAGCTATGCCGACGGCGACGCCGAACGGGTCATCGGCACGCTGCTGTCGGGCAAGGTGGCACGCAACGAGCTCGTGCTCGCCACCAAGGCGGGCATCCGCTCGGAGACGCGGCCCGACGGCGGCTCGGGCCGCGTCGTGGACGCCTCGCGCGGCGCCCTGCTCGACAGCCTCGACGAGTCGCTGCTGCGCATGGGGACCGACCACGTGGACCTGTTCCTCGTGGCCTGCCCCGACCCGCACACCTCGCTCGAGGAGACCTGCAACGCGCTGCGCATAGCCGTCACGACGGGGCGCGCCCGCTACGTGGGGCTGAGCAACCACCCGGGCTGGGCCACCGCGCGCGTGGCGACGCTGCTCGAGCCCGACGTCGGCCTGGCCGCCGTCGAGCTGGAGTACTCCCTGCTGCAGCGCGGCGTGGAGCGTGACGTGCTGCCCGCCGCCGACGCGCTCGGGGCCGGGCTGCTCGCCTGGTCACCGCTCGGGCGGGGCGTGCTCACCGGCAAGTACCGGCGCGCCATCCCGGCGGACTCCCGGGCGGCCGGGGCTCTCGCGGGCTTCGTGCAGCCGTACCTGGAGGGTTCGGCGTCCGCCGTCGTCGAGGCCGTGGCGACCGCCGCCGAAGGACTCGGCCGCACCGCGGGCGAGGTCGCCCTCGCGTGGCTGCTGGAGCGCGAGGGCATCGCGTCGGCGATCGTGGGCGCGCGGACGCCCGCGCAGCTTCGTTCGTCGCTGGGGGCCACGAGCCTCGAGCTGCCCTACGAGGTGCATGCAGCCCTCGACGACGTCTCCGCCCCCGAGATCGGCTACCCGGAACGCTGGTGACCGTACCGGCGTTCGTGCCCGCGCTCGTGCTCGCGTCGGGTCAGCGCTGCTGCGCAGGCTGCGGCTCGTCCTCCTCCACGGACTCCTCTGCCTCGTCCAGGTCGTCGTCGAAGTCGAGGTCCTCGAGGTCCTCGTCCTCGTCGTCATCCTCGTCGTCGTCCTCGTCGACCTCGTCGGCCAGGTAGAACGGCGTCACCTCGCCGAACACCGTGGCCAGGGACTCCTCGTACACCTCGTAGGCGTCGGCGAGCACGTCGTACGCGTCGTCGACGGCGGGGTCGTCGTCACTCCGGCGAGTGGCGACCGCGTGGTGATGGGCCTCGAGTGCGGCAATGAGGCGATCTAGCGCGGCACGCGGTTCTACGGTCATGCCTTGACTGTAGCGCCAGGTCCAGGCCAGCGGGATCGCAATTCGTGATCGTTACTGCGCAGATCCCGGGGGTACGGCCGCGCCGGTCGCGGCCGTGCGGCACGGGTCAGCGCGCCCTCCTGACCTGCGAACACGGTGGCACGCCGCCCCGACACGCGGCGAGGTGCGACCCCGGTCACCGTGCCGACCACCCGGTGGGTCACAATGAGCGCTACGAAGTGTGTTGCTGCCAGCCCGGCGTGGAAACCGGCATAAACTGACCTCACCCGTGAACCGAGGACGGTGCATCAGATGGCGAGAGACGGCTCCGTGTTCCGCAAGCACAGCCAGTACGAGTACCGCGTCGTGACGTTCGATCCGGACACCAGCGTGCCGGACGCCCGCCGGTTGCTCACCGACGAGGCCGAGTACGGCCGTTGGGAGCTGGCGAGGACCCTTCTCTACATCGGTGGCAGACGCAAGGTCTGGCTCCGCCGCAAGATCATCAGGGTCTCCTCGACCCTCGACTGACCCCGGTTCGGCGAAGCAGAGCGCCTGTCCGGGTCTCCCTGGCGTGCACCAGGG
>NZ_JBHXBG010000269.1:0-4551 GCF_042726755.1 Promicromonospora sp. NPDC060271
CCTCGGTGACATCAGGGAGATCCGGACAGGCGCTCTACTTCGCGGAACTCGTGGGTCAGGCCTGCTTCTCCTTGTCCAGGAGGAGCCGGACCGAGCGGTTCGACTGCCGGGCGACGTCGTAGACGAACTTGGGCATGTACATCTGCAGCGTCATCCGCAGGTAGCGCGTCAGGAGCCACGGCTTGACCTCGGCCAGCGGCGCCAGCGTCCCCGCCTCGCGGCGCGCCGCGAGGTCCCGGACGGCCGCAGGCAGCTCCGAGTCGGAGGTGTGCAGGTAGTTGTCGTCGAGCCAGGCGGGATCCGGCTCCGGGCCACCGGCGCGGAACGCCTCGGCGGCGTCGGCGACGTGCATCACGCAGCCGCTGCCGACGAACGGCGCGTTGAGCAGCTCGGCGCTGACCCCGAAGTCGTCGATGATGACGGTGGACAGGCCGAGGGCCAGCGACTCCATGGCGGCCGTCGAGCTCACCGTCATCAGCGCCGAACCGGGCTGGAGCCACTCCGCCATCGGACCGTCGACGAACCGGAGGATGTCGCTGCGGTGCCCGAGCCGGGCGTGCTCGGCGTCCCACAGCTCGTCGTACGGGTACGCCTCGTTGTGCGTCTGCCGCTCGCCCTTGCGGGCGCGGAGCTTGACGATGACCTCGAACTCGTCGTCGGCGAGGCGGGCGAGACGGTCCAGCAGGGCGACGCGGTCGGCCCGGCTCTCCGGCACCTTGGCCTGCGCGGCGAAGATGATCCGCTTGACCGGCTCGGTGCCGAGGCTGGCCGACATGTGCTCGAGGAACGGCAGGTGCGCCAGCGGCACGTCGGGGGTGACACCGTGCGCGGCGAACGACTCCCGGTAGGCGTCGATCTCCAGCCTGCTGTGCACGACGAAGGCGTCGCACCAGCGGCGCCAGCCGGTGCCCTTCGGCGTGGCGGGCAGCGCCATGCCGGGCAGGCCCGTGACGAGTGCGGGACGGCGCTTGCCCGTCGCGGCGACGATCGCGCGCGCCACGACCTCGGCGACAGGGCCGGTGGCGGCGATGAGCACGACGTCGGGCGTGTCCTCACGGATCTGAGCGGCGAGGTCCCGGACGGGCAGCACGGCGGGACGGACCACGGAGGATCCCGCGACGGCGGCGGCGATCTGACTGGTGGTCGGCGCGATCGGCGTCTTGACGATCACCGCCGAGCGGTCGAGACCCTCGTCGTCCGCCGGGCCGAGCCTGTCCAGCGTCGCGCATGCCCACTTGAGGTACGAGTCGCTGTCCGCGACCGCGAGCACGCGGATGGTCATTCGTTCTCCTCCGGGGAGTCGATCTCTGTGACGTCCTCGGCGACGGCACTGGCTTGCCGGGCGAGCTCGACGACGCTGGTCAGGTGTGCTCGGTGTTCGGCAGAGGCGCGCTCGGTCCACCAGTCGGTGGGTACGTCGAGCGCGGTGACGGGGACACCGAGTGGTGAAATGATAGTGGTCAACAGGATGGTGGACGTCGACGGCAGGCTGATCACGCGCTGTCCGGACCGCAGGCCGCGCAGCCGGATCTCCACGGGGGCGCCGGGTGCGTCGACGGTGACGCCGTCGATCGAGGCCAGCGCGGCGAGCAGCTCCGGCGTCTGGCGGCGGTGGGGGAGGTAGCGCAACGCTCCCTCCTTGGCCAGCGACCGGATCCAGTCGAGGTACCGGTCCGGGTCGATCAGCCCGTCGGCAGGCATGCCCGAGCCGACGACGATGGTGGGCTCCGGCATCGACTCGTCCGCGGGCTGCGCGGTGAGCCAGCCGAAGCGGTTGGGCCGTACGTCGAAGCCCTGGGCTCGCAGGCCGGCGGCCAGGTCGGGTGAAAGTGGAAGTGCGGTGAAGATCGTGACGCGGCCGTCGGCGGCCAGGGAGCGCAGGCGGCCGGCGGCCACGGCACCGAGCCGACGGCGGGGGGCCCGCGCGGGCTTGCCGATGCGGACCAGCGGGTCCTTGCGCACCAGGAGGCGGCACAGCTCGAGGGTCGCCAGGCCGTCGTCGACCAGCACCACACGTTCGGGCCGCCGCAGGGGGACCGTGGCCTGGAAGAGGCCGGAGAAGGCGTCGCCGACGAGCCAGACGGGTTCCCGGGCGGTCAGTGCGCTGCGCCGGCCGGCCAGGTCGAACGTCAGGCCTTCGGGAAGGGCGAGGCCACCTACGGCGGACAGGGCGTCGCCCAGGGCGGGGACGTCGTCGCGTACGTGGACATGGGTGTCGGTGCCGCCGTATCCGGCGGCGTGCGCTTCGACCGTGCAGAGCAGCTGCAGCGGCGACTCGACCAGGGCGCCGGCGACACGCGGGGACGCGGCTCGCGGGTCCGTGGCCCGAGGAGCGGGACGGGGGTGATGCACGCGGTGCAGTCTCTCACGGGAGCGGTCCGCCGAGGTCCAGAGGTGTGGTCCCAGGTGGCCCGAACAGCCCTCGGTCACCCTGCTAGGGTTCGGGACCGGCTAGGATCGAACGGCCGGAATGTCGCCGGCAGTGCCCCCGACCAGACAGGTATTTCCCCTACCGTGAGCACACCTACTACCTCCGCTGTGGCGCCCGGGGCGCCCTCCGCCAGCGGTGATGCGAAGCAGCCACCGCCGCCGCTCGTGCCGAGCACGACGTCGGCCGAACGGCTCGCCCTCGCGAAGCAGTACGGGCTACGGCCCCTGAACGTCCGCCCCCCGCTGGGCGAGTACATCCGTGATCTGACGAAGCGCTGGGCGTTCATCCGCGTCCTTGCCACGTCGACGGCCTACGCGAAGAACCAGAACAACTACCTGGGCCAGCTCTGGGCCGTGCTCAACCCGATCCTCAACGCCGGCGTGTACGTGCTGATCTTCGGGGTGATCCTGCAGCTCAGCCGCGACATGGACAACTCGATCGCGTTCATCGTGATCGGCGTGTTCATGTACCGCTTCATCGAGGCGTCCGTGACCGGCGGAGCCAAGTCCATCAGCGGAAAGACGCAGCTCCTGCGTTCGCTCCACTTCCCGCGCGCAGTGCTGCCGATGTCGACGGTGCTGTCGCTGCTGACCACGCTCATCCCCGCGATCGTGGTGATGTGCGCCATCACGCTGCTGAGCGGGTTCCTGCCGACCTACGAGATGATCCACGTGACGTGGTGGTGGCTGCTCCTGCCTGCCGCCGTGGCGCTGATGTGGATCTTCAACACGGGCCTGGCGTTCATCATGGCCCGTTGGGTGGCCACCACGCCGGACCTCGAGAACGTGCTGCCCTTCGTCATGCGCGTCGTGATGTACGCGTCGGGCGTGATCTTCCCCGTGACCGCCAAGCTGAACGAGCTGCAGATGGCCGAGCCGGCGAAGACGATCGTCATCGGCATCCTCGACTACCAGCCGGTCGCGGTGTACCTCTACCTGGTGCGCTCGGTGCTGATGCAGGAGGAGCAGTTCCCCCCGAGCGGCCTGATGTGGGCGCTCGGTGGTGCGTGGGCAGTGCTGTTCTTCGTGATCGGTTTCATCGTCTTCTGGCGCGGCGAGGAGAGGTACGGACGTGACTGAGGCCGACGACCACATGGACTTCGATCTCGAGGTCGAGCCGGAGGACGAGGGGGAGGAGGCGCTCGAGACCGATCTGGGCGAACCCTGCCTCGTGGTGGACGACCTGCACGTCGTCTACCGGGTCATCGGCGGCCGGGCCAAGAAGGAGGCCGAGAAGCAGGGCGCCGAGATCCGAGAGGTCAAGGTCAAGGTCCCCTTCTTCAAGCGGCTGCTCCAGTCGGGACGCCGGCACGTCGGCGCCGTGAGCGAGATCCACGCCGTGCGCGGTGTCTCGTTCACCGTGCGGCACGGCGAGTCGATAGGCATCGTCGGCGTGAACGGCTCCGGAAAGAGCACCATGCTCCGGGCGATCGCCGGGCTCATGCCGCCCCGGTCGGGCAGCGTGCACGTCTCGGGCGAACCGTCGCTGCTCGGTGTCAACGCGGCGCTCATGCCGCAGCTCACCGGCGAGCGCAACATCATGATCGGCGGCCTCGCGCTCGGGCTCACGCCCAAGCAGGTCGACGAGCGGTTCGACGAGGTGGTGGAGTTCGCCGGTATCGGTGACTTCGTCTACCTGCCGATGAAGACGTACTCGTCCGGCATGGGCGCGCGCCTGCGGTTCGCCATCTCGTCGTCCGCCTCGCCGGACATCCTGATGATCGACGAGGCGCTCGCCACCGGTGACGCCGCGTTCAAGGAGCGCAGCAAGGCGCGCATCGAGCAGGTTCGCGAGAACGCGGGCACCGTGTTCCTCGTGAGCCACTCGATCTCGACGATCGAGGCGATGTGCACGCGTGTGCTGTGGATGCACCAGGGCCAGCTCGTCATGGACGGTCCTGTGCGTGAGGTCGCCGAGGCGTACAAGAACTTCGTGCGGGCGCAGCGGCCGGGCCGCCGGACCATGAGCCCGGCGCGCCGCAGGGCGCACCTACGCAAGAAGGCGCGGGAAGAGGCGGAGCAGAAGGCCGCTGCCGAGGCGCAGCAGAAGGCCGAGGCAAAAGCGTAACCCGCGTGGTCGGTAGAACGTCAGGTGATCGGCATTCCAAGGTGCCGATCACC
>NZ_JBHXBG010000270.1:0-4551 GCF_042726755.1 Promicromonospora sp. NPDC060271
GTTCCGCGGACGTCGACGTGTCCCGGGTCAGGTGGGGCCGGTGAGCTGTCGCATCGCATCGAGCAACGTGGTGTAGACCGGTCCGGGCTGCGGGTCCTCCCCGTCCGAGGCGGGCTCGTCATGGACGTCGTCGGCTGCTGCCGGTGCGAAAAGCCACCACAGGTTGCCCCATGGGTCGATGAACCGGGCGATGTCGAAGCCACCGTAGAACGGAGAGACCTCGGTGACGACGGTGGCACCGCGACCGACGGCGCGGCGCATGGTCTCCGCGGCATCGCTGACGTAGACCTGGGTCAGCGCCGGGGTGAACGGCCAGTCCGCCTTTCGGTCCGCGACCATGATCACCGAGTTGCCGATGTGCACCTCGGCGTGGATGAGCGTCCCGTCACCGGCGTACCAGTCGGGCGTGTGCGCTTCGCCGTCCTCGGTACCGTCGAATACCTCGGACAGGAACTCGATGAACTCGGCCGCGCCTTTCACGACGATGAATCCGTTGACGGTGTTGTACTCCGGAGATGCTGGCGAGTTGGTTGATGTGTCCATGCGTCGAAACCTAAGGACGGTTGAGGACAGTCACTGGCCTCTAACCTGCCGCACCAGGGCAGCACAAACTGGCGAGCCGTTCCGTGACTCGCTGACCCTGAGCTGACCGACACCCGCCGGTTGGCAGGTTGGCAGGCGATGACCATGCACTTGCTGCCAAGAACCTCTCGGGCGTGGCAGCAGGTGCATGGTCAGTTTCCGACCCGATGCCCGGGCGGTCAGGTCGTGCGGAGAGTCCAGCTCTGGTTGGTGGCACCGCTGCAGGCCCAGAGGATGATCTGGGTGCCGTTGGCGGTGCCCCGGCCGTTGGCGTCGAGGCAGAGCCCGTTGTGGGCGTTGGTGATGGTGCCGTTCGCGTTCACGTTCCAGCGCTGGTTCGCGCCGCCCGTGCAGTCCCAGATCGCCGCCTTGGTGCCGTTGGCCGTGCCCCAGCCAGCGGCCTCGAGGCACTTGCCGTTGACCTTCAGCTCACCGGCGGAGGTGCGGGTGAACGCCTGGCTGGGACGCTGGGCGCAGTCCCAGAGCTGTGCCTGCGTCCCGTTCGTCGTCGAGGAGTTCGGGATGTCCACGCAGCGGTTCGACGCCGCACCGACGATCGCCGTCGATCCGGACTGGCCCGTGCCGCCGAGGCCGGCCAGGATCGCGTCGATGATGCCCTGCTGGGTCACGGAGCCGGCGGGCCGGTCGAACAGCCCGAACCCGTACTGCCCGTTGAAGCCGTTGTCCCAGTAGATGGTGCTCGCGCCGTACTTCTTCGCGGTGGCCACCAGCGTGCGCGCGAAGTCCTGCCGGTACCGGTTGTTCGAGGAGTCGAACGAGGACTTGTCGATCGCGCCGTACTCGCCGACGACCACCGGGTAGCCGCGCGTGACGAACTTGTCGTACATCTTCTTGAGCTGCGAGTCCATGTAGTCCTCCTGCCCCCAGGTGGACTTCTTCGACGCATTCGTCGCTCCGGCGCCCCACTGCGTGATGTTCCCGTTCTCCTCTCCGGCGAAGTCCCACGGGGAGTAGTAGTGGACGGAGATCATCAGCCGCTGCTCGTTGCTCGGGATCGACGAGGACCGGTGGTTGTCCGTCGGGATCACGAAGCCGTAGTCCCCGGCGGTGTAGTCGATGTTCGTGTTCCACCCGGGTACGAGCAGCCAGCGCGAGCCGTTGTTTCCGCCGGCCTGCCGCACGGTGTCGACGAAGATCTGGTTGTAGCTGTTGATGTTCGAGTAGCAGGGCTGCGTCGGGGCGCCGTACTGCCCGTCGAACTCCTCGTTCATCGACTCGAGGATCAGCCGCTGGTCGTAGGCCTGGAACCGGGTGGCGATCTGCTGCCATGCCTTCTGGTACTTGGCCCTGATCGTCGTCTGGTCGGCCGCGTCGCAGATGAGCCAGGACCCATTGACACCCTTGAAGCCGTCGCCGTGCATGTTGATCACGACGTACAGGCCCCGGTTGTAGGCGTAGTCGACGACCTGCTGGACCCGGTTCAGCCACGCGGCGTCGATGGTGTAGCTCGGGCCGGAGCCGATGGCGTTCAGATAGGAGACCGGGATCCGGATCGTCTTGAACCCTGCCGCGCGCACCCTGTCGATCTGGGCCTGGGTGACGGTCGGGTTGTTCCAGGCGGTCTCGCTCGGATACCCGTTGGCGCTGGCCTCCAGGCTGTTCCCCAGGTTCCAGCCGGCGCCCATGTCGGCGACGATCTGCGAGGCGTTCAGCGGTGTCACGGTGTCGGCGGACGCCCGGGTCGTCCAGCCGGTGGCGGACAGGCCGACCGCCACCATCGCGGCGGCAAGACACATGGTCAGAAGTCTGAGTGGGGCTCGTCTCACAAGGTGCATCGTTGCTCCTTTCGTCGAGGCTCGATCGGGCCGGGACGGGCTCGAAAGAACTGCTTGTTGAACCCGCCTGCGGAGGCGGTGAGGCTCGGCGACGATGCCGGCCCCGCCGCTGGTGCGACGAGCTTCTGCCAAGGAGGCCACTGCATGGTGCGCTCTTCGTCGAGCACTGGTGCATCCGCTCCGACGGGGCCGTTCCCTCGAAGCGCTTCAACAAGATATGGCTTTTGTCCGAAGCCGCGCAACCCCTGAAGTGTGGCTGCCATGCCGTCACAGGTCGGGCCGGTCAGAACGAGCTATCGAAAACCAGCCGTCGAAGCGCTTCAGCGACCGGAGCCCGGGTGGCACCCCCGGCCAGCCGCGCGGCCGCCGGCCGCTCAGGAAACAAAACCGGTGACTCCGACGGCAGCTCCCGGCGATCATGGCCCGCATGGAAGAGGTCAAGGTCGTTGTCGCCCATCAGCAGTGCGCCACCCTGCGCGTCGGTGACGTGTTCCTGAAGATCGACGGCGACCAGACGCGTAGCGACGTCGAGGTCCAGGCGATGGCCATGGTGCCGGTCCCGACCCCGGAGGTCCTCTGGCGCGAGCCACCCGTGCTCGCGCTCGCCGCCGTCCCCGGGACCGCACTGGGACGCCTCGGCGAGCCGTCGTCCGCGTCGCCGGCGGCGTGGGCCGCCGCGGGCGCCGCCGTCCGGAAGCTGCACGACTCGCCGCTGCCGCCCTGGCCGGGCCGGAGCGTCGACGAGCTCGACGCCGAGTGCGAGTGGCTCGTCACCAGCGGCACCCTTCCCGCGGACCTGGTCACGCGCAACCGCCAGGTCGCCGAGGCCGCGCTCCGGCCGTGGACACCGGTGTTCGTGCACGGCGACCTGCAGCTCGCCCACATCTTCCTCGAAGGGGACGAGGTCACCGGCGTGATCGACTGGACAGAGGCCGGCCAGGGCGACGCCCTGTTCGACCTCGCCGTCCTGACACTCGGGAACGAGGATCGTCTCGACGACGTCGTCGCCGGCTACGGCACCGACGTCGACCTCGACGTGATCCGCGCGTGGTGGTCGCTGCGCAGCCTGGTGGCCATCCGCTGGCTGGTCGAGCACGGCTTCGACCCGGCCGCGCCGGGCTGCGAGATCGACGTGCTGCGCGCCCGCATGTGACGCCAGGTGGGGGATGACACGGACTTTCACCCCGTGTACCTTGTCGTGACATTAGGACGTCATGTCCTGGTCAACCGCGGGACAGCATCGGCTGCCAGTGTCGGCACGCCCGGTAAGAAGTCTCGGACGCAGTGCAACTGATTCGGAGAACCCATCATGTTTGCTGCAGTGAGCTCAACGACGTCATCCCGCCTCGCCAGGACCTTGCTGGCCATGATCGGCACGACCCTGCTGGTCCTCAGCATGCCGACCGTCGCCTCCGCCGCCGTGCTGAACCCGCTGCCGGCGAACGCCACGGACTTCCAGCGCACCTTCCAGCCGTACTTCGACTACGACGGCGACAGCTGCTTTCCCGCAGCGGCCATCGACGCCGGCGGCCGGCTCAACGGCGGCCTCGACGACAGCGGCCCCGTCACCGGTGAGTGCCGCAGCGGCCACCTGGGCAAGGCCAACACCTATTCGCGAGCCACGTGCAACAACGGCTGGTGCGCCATCGTCTACGCCCTGTACTTCGAGAAGGACATGAGCTGCGCCGGCTGCACCGCGACGTCGCACCGCCACGACTGGGAGGGCGTTGTGGTCTGGGTTCCGCAGGGGGCTGCGACACCGTCCTACGTCTCCGTGTCCCGCCACGGCCAGTACGAGACCAAGCCCTGGAGCAGCATCTCGGAGAAGAGCGGCGTTCGCGTCAAGGCGGTCTACCACAAGGACGGCGTCAGCACGCACGTCATGCGCTTCGCCAAGTCCGGTGAGCGGCCGGAGGCCTGGGGCGACGGCGGCTGGGACGAGCCCGCGCTGGTCGGCTGGGATCGGCTCGACGGCGGCCTGCGCAACACGCTGAACGGCTCGAGCTGGGGCGACGCCAACTTCCCGCTCCAGGACAGCCGGTACGGGACCGAGCTGACCCGGGCCAAGCCATCAGCCATCCCGTTCAACCCGAGCACCTTCTGACCCGACGGGGCGCGCGTGGTCGGCAGAATGTCAGGTGATCGGTAATCCGGACTGCCGATCACCTGACAT
>NZ_JBHXBG010000271.1:0-4550 GCF_042726755.1 Promicromonospora sp. NPDC060271
CCCGCTCTACCTCGGCGAAGCCGTTGCGGAGCGGGCTCAGCAGCAGCGGGCGCCCGGATCGGCGTCCTGCGCCGCGTAGCGGTCCCGCCAGTACTCCCGTGCGGTCGGCACGGCGGCGTCCGGGTGCATCCGACGCAGGTGCGCCACGTACCGCGGGTAGTCGCTCTCGCCCAGCACCCCGGTGACGTACCAGGCCAGTGCGCGCCAGCCCCGGCGGACGACGGCGAGCACGCCGCCGTCCGCCGTCCGACCGTCCGCCGTCGGACCGTCCGCCGTCGGACCCGAGGCCGCCGTCCGACCCGCTGCCGAGGGCGAGGTCACGCGTGCGTCCCCGTCCGGAGCTTGTCCGGGTTCTCGTCGTAGTAGGCGGTCCACTGGGCCGCCACCTCCCGTTCGGCGTCGGTGGTCACGAGACCGGACGGCGCGAACGTCGACGACTGCGCGTCCGGCTCCTCGCTGGTCGGCAGGCCGCCTGCCCGGATCGCCTTGACGCAGACCCACAGCGCCACCAGCGCCACGGTCAGCACGAGCAGTGCGAAGACGATGGACAACGTGCCCTGCAGGAACGTGTTGCGGATGACCGCGTCCATGGCGGCAGGATCGGCGGCGGTCCCGAACGACGTCTCGCCCGCTGCCCGCGCCTCGCGGAACGCGTTGTGGTTCGCCCAGAACCCGAGGCTCGGCTCGGGGGAGAAGATCTTCTGGTAGGACGCCGTCATGGTCACCGCGAGGTCCCACACCAGCGGGACGGCGGGGATCCACGCCCACTTGAGGTAGCCCTTCTTGACCACCACCACCGTGACCAGGGCGAGGGCCATGGCGGCGAGCAGCTGGTTCGCAATGCCGAACAGCGGGAACAGCGAGTTGATGCCGCCCAGCGGGTCGGTCACGCCCATGAGCAGGATCGCGCCCCACAGGCCGCACACCACTATCGAGCAGATCCATGCGCCCACCCGCCAGGACGGGTCGCGGAACTTGCGCAGCGGGCCACCGAGGTTGCCGAGCGTGTCGGACAGCATGAAGCGGGCGACCCGCGTACCGGCGTCGACGGTGGTGAGGATGAAGAGCGCCTCGAACATGATCGCGAAGTGGTACCAGAACGCCTGCATTCCGGCGCCGCCGAGGAACGAGCCGAGGATCTGGGACATGCCGAACGCGAGCGTCGGCGCGCCGCCGGTGCGGGAGACGATCGACTCCTCGCCGACGGCGTCGGCGGCGCCCTGGATGTCGGCGGCCGTGGCAGGCGTGCCGCCCAGGCCGAGGCCGTTCACGTAGTCCGCCGCCGTCGCGGGATCGCCACCCGTGAGCGAGGCAGGGGCGTTCATCGTGAAGTACAGGTGCTGGTCGATGGAGATGGCGGTGACCAGGGCCATGATCGCAACGAACGACTCGGTGAGCATGCCGCCGTAGCCGATGAGCCGGAGCTGGCTCTCCTTCTCGACCAGCTTCGGGCTCGTGCCGGACGAGATCAGGGCGTGGAACCCGGACAGCGCACCGCACGCGATGGTGATGAACAGGAACGGGAACAGGGAGCCGGCGAACGCGGGTCCGTTGCCCTCGATCGCGAAGCTGGAGACGGCGGGGGCCTGCACGGCGGGCTGCGCGATGAGCACGCCGACGGCGAGCAGCACGATGGTGCCCACCTTCATGAACGTGGACAGGTAGTCGCGCGGGGCGAGCAGCAGCCACACCGGCAGCACGGACGCGAGGAACCCGTAGCCCACGATGAGCCAGGCAACGGTCACCGGCTCGAGCGTGAACGTCTCGGCACCCCAGGGGGTGTCGGCCACCCAGCCGCCCGCGACGATCGCGAGCACCAGCAGCACCACGCCGATGATCGACACCTCGGACACGCGGCCCGGGCGGAGGTACCGCAGGTAGACGCCCATGAAGAGGGCGATCGGGATGGTCATGCCGACCGAGAACACGCCCCACGGCGACTCGGCCAGGGCGTTGACCACCACGAGCGCGAGGACCGCCAGGATGATGATCATGATGACGAACACGCCGATCAGGCCGGCGGCACCGCCGACGCGGCCCATCTCGTCGCGGATCATCTGGCCGAGCGAGCGGCCGCGGCGTCGCGTGGACAGCCACAGGACGAGGTAGTCCTGGACGCAGCCCGCCAGGACCGCGCCGATGATGATCCAGAGGGTGCCGGGCAGATAGCCCATCTGCGCGGCGAGCACCGGACCGACCAGCGGGCCTGCGCCGGCGATGGCGGCGAAGTGGTGGCCGAACAGCACCCGACGGTCCGTCGGTGCGAAGTCCCGGCCGTTCTCGTGCTCCTCGGCCGGGGTGGCGCGGTCGTCCCGCGGGCGCACGACCTTGTACTCGATCAGCCGCGCGTAGAAGCGGTACGCGATGACATACGTGCCGACGGCGGCGACGACGAAGTAGGCGCCGTTGACCGCTTCGCCGCGCACGAACGCGACGAGGGCCCACGCGACCGCCGCGACCAGCCCGATCACCGCGAAGACCAGCTTCTTGCCTGGAGTCATCGGTCTGCGGTCGATGACCGCGACCGGGGGAAGGTCCGGGTTGGTCCGGACCAGCTCAACGTGCTCGGGTGAGCGCACAGCGGCCTCCTTGCCGAGGTGGCCGGCCCAGCAAGGGGGCCGGATCCTGGATGAAATCCTTACCGTCGACAGACTCTAGTTGCCCCGGAACACGAAGAACCAGGCCGCGTATCAACAACCCGACGTGTCAGACGTGCGGGTCACTCCCGTGTCTTGTACGTCTGACACGTCGGATGTGGGAGCCTCGACCCCGTGACCCTCACCCTGCCCGCCTCGCTGGTCGGCCCGGCGCGCCTCATCGCCGCGTTCCTCGTCTCGGCGTCGGCCATCCTGCTCTTCGCCGTCCACATCCGGCCGATCGCATACCTGCCACTGGTGCTGGGCATAGCGCTGGGCCTATGGGCCGACCGTGCACTGGGCCGCGACCTGGTGCTGATCGGCGCGGGGCTCGGGATCATCTCGACGATCTCGCTCGAGGCGGACCTGTCCGACGCCGGGATGCTGCGCTTCACCCTGGCGCTCGGCGGGTCGGTGCTCGTGCCGTGGGCGCTGTCCCGGTTCGTGCTGAGGCAGGACACCATCCAGTTCCCCGTGCTGACCGGCCGCCGCTGGACCCGCGGGCAGTGGGTCTACCTGGCCGCCGTGGTGGCGCTCGGGTACGTGCTGCTGCCGTTCTACTTCCTCGGCTCCGGCGCATACCTCAACTGGCCGGACCTCGAAGGATCGCAGGACATCTGGCGGCTGTTCGTCGGCGTGAACGCCGTCGGCATCTGGGACGAGCTGTTCTTCATCTGCGTGGTCTTCGCCCTGCTGTGCAAGCACTTCCCGATGTGGCAGGCGAACGTGCTCCAGTCGATGATCTTCGTGTCGTTCCTGTGGGAGCTCGGCTACCGCGAGTGGGGCCCGCTGCTCACCGTGCCGTTCGCCCTGGTCCAGGGCTGGATCTTCGCGAGGTTCAAGTCGCTCAGCTACGTCGTGGCCGTACACCTGCTGTTCGACGCCGTCGTGTTCGCCGTCCTGGTGCACGGCCACCACCCGGAGCTGTTCGACATCTTCGTCACCGCGCCCTGACCGTCGGGCGCGGCCTTCGCGGCCTTCGCGGCCTGACCTGGTCCGGCTCGGCTACGAACCGGAGCCGTCGTTGGAGCCCGGGCCGCCGATGGCCGCGAGCGCGTCGCGGACCTCCTCCACCTCGACGCGGATGGCGTCGGCCTCGGCCTGCGCCAGCGCGATCGCCTCGGCGTCCTCGCCCCCGGTGATCTCCTGGTCGGCGGGCTGCAGCCCGCCGTAGTGGTGCTCCACGAGCGCTGCGAGCAGGGCGATGTCGAAGTCCCTCGCGTGCAGGGCGGCGATCCCGTTCACCTGAGCGTCCGTGAGCATGCCGTGGTTCCCGCCCTCGTGGGAGTGGGCGGTGGTGCCGGACCGGGGCCCGCTGCCGTCGTCGGGCAGCTCGGTCGTCAGGCCGTCCTCGGCCAGCGCGAGCGCCTCCCGGCCCGCCGCCGGCACCGGGATGTCCCGTGCCTCCAGCCAGGCGGCGAGGTCCTCGACCCGGCTCGCCGAGGCCTCGCCCACCTCGACCGCGAGGGCGAGCACGTCGTCGTCGGTGGACCGGCCGGGAGCGAGCGCCGTCAGCTGGACCGCCTGCGCGTTGTGCTCGATGGCGACGGCGGCGTAGGCGGCGTCCGCGGCCGAGTAGCCTGCGGCCTTCTGCTTGGCCGGGACGAGCACGCCCAGCCAGAGCAGCAGGGCCAGCACGACGGCGAGCCCGCCGGCGAGCACCGCCCCCATGAGCCGGAGGCGGCGGCGCAGCCCGTACTCCGGCACCCGCGCCGGCGTCTCCGCATCAGGCGTGCCGCTCGACGGCGGCACGCTCTCCTCGGTCGTCGAGTCCTGGGGCGTCATGTCCGGGAGGTTCCCATACAAAGCCCTGGTCGCGCCATCACGGAAAACCCGCACACGGAACCCGAGCCCCCTGCCGCGGTAGCACCAGAACAAGACAGAACCAGGGCGAGACAGAACTCGGGCGGGCTC
>NZ_JBHXBG010000272.1:0-4427 GCF_042726755.1 Promicromonospora sp. NPDC060271
CCAGAACATGTCAGACGCTCAGGTCACCCGGATGACCTGAGCGTCTGACATGTCGGTTACGCAAGCCGCTTGCAGGAGCACGCAATCCCTGCAAGCGGTTTGCGCTATCCGGACTAGGATCGACGTCATGTCGAGACGGTTAGCGGATGTGGCGAAGAAGGTCGGCGTGAGCGAGGCGACGGTCAGCCGTGTGCTCAACGGGAAGCCGGGAGTCTCCCAGAGCACCAGGGATGCCGTGCTCACGGCCCTGGACGTGCTGGGCTACGAGCGGCCCACCAAGCTGCGGGGCAGCCGCGGCAGGCTCGTCGGGCTGGTCCTCCCCGAGCTCGTGAACCCGATCTTTCCCGCGTTCGCGGAGGTGATCGGCGGGGCGCTGGCCCAGCAGGGCTACACGCCGGTGCTCTGCACCCGCACGGCCGGCGGCGTCACCGAGGCCGAGTACATCGACCTGCTGCTGCAGCAGCAGGTCTCCGGCGTGATCTTCGCGGGCGGCTTCTACGCCGAGCGCGAGGCCGACCACTCCCACTACCGGCGGCTGGAGGACCTCGGGCTGCCCGTCGTGCTCATGAACGCGTCGATCGAGGACCTCGGCTTCCCGCGGGTCGCCACCGACGACCTCGTGGCGATCGAGCAGGCGATGGGGCACGTCGCATCGCTCGGGCACCAGCGGATCGGCCTGCTGCTCGGCCCGGCCGATCACGTCCCGTCGGAGCGCAAGCTCGCCGCCGCCCGCCGGTTCGCGAAGCGGAACGACCTCGACCTGGACGACGACCTGGTGGTGCACTCGCAGTACTCGCTGGAGAGCGGCCAGGCGGCGGCCAACCGGCTCATCGACCGCGGCGCCACCGCGATCGTGTGCGCCAGCGACCCGCTCGCCCTCGGTGCGATCCGGGCGGTGCGCCGCGTCGGGCTGTCGTGCCCGGCGGACGTCTCGGTGGTCGGGTTCGACGACTCGGCGCTGATGAACTCGACCGACCCGGCCCTGACCACCGTCCGCCAGCCGATCGAGCCGATGGGGCGCGCCGCCGTCGACCTGCTCGCCGCGCTCATCGACGGCGGCGACGTGCCGCGCGACGAGCTGTTGTTCGAGCCGGAGCTCGTGGTCCGCGCCTCCACCGCCGCGCAGAAAATTGTCACAAATCGATAAGGCTACTGTCGAGTTCTTGCGTAGTCGTTGTCGTGTGATTTACGGTTCCCTGCATGACGACGACGTCCGAGCCTGCAGCAGACCCGCGACCCGCCGGGCCCGAGTGGTGGCGCAGCGCGGTGATCTACCAGATCTACCCCCGCAGCTTCGCGGACGGGAACGGCGACGGGACCGGTGACCTCGCCGGCGTCCGCTCGCGGCTCGGCTACCTGCGGGACCTGGGCGTCGACGCCATCTGGTACACGCCCTGGTACGCCTCGCCCCTGGCGGACGGCGGCTACGACGTGCGGGACTACCGCCGGATCGACCCGGCGTTCGGCACCCTCGACGACGCCGAGGCGCTCATCGCCGAGGCCGGCGAGCTGGGGATCCGAACCATCGTCGACGTGGTCCCCAACCACGTCTCGGCCGAGCACGAGTGGTTCCGCGCGGCGCTCGCGGCCGGCCCCGGCTCGCCGGAGCGCGAGCGGTTCTGGTTCCACGACGGCGGGGGCGCCGACGGGGCGCAGATCCCGACCGGGTGGGTCTCCAGCTTCCAGGGCCAGACCTGGACGCGCACGACGAACCCCGACGGCACGCCCGGCCAGTGGTACCTGCACCTGTTCACCCCGGAGCAGCCGGACCTGAACTGGAACCACCCCGACGTCCGGCAGGAGCACGAGGACGTCCTGCGGTTCTGGTTCGACCGGGGCGCGGCCGGCATCCGGATCGACTCGGCGGCGCTCATCGTCAAGGACCCCGCGCTGCCGGAGGTCCCGGAGACGCCGGGCCCGGGGGAGCACCCCCACCTGGACCGCGACGAGATCCACGACATCTACCGCGGGTGGCGGCGCGTCGCGGACTCGTACGCCGAGCCGCGCGTGCTCGTCGGCGAGGTGTGGCTGGCGGACCACGAGCGGTTCGCCCAGTACCTGCGCCCCGACGAGATGCACACGGCGTTCAACTTCGACTTCATGGCCCGCCCCTGGGACGCGAAGGAGCTGCGCGAGTCGATCCGGACGACGCTCGAGGCGCACGCCCCCGTCGGTGCACCGGCCACATGGGTGCTGTCGAACCACGACGTCACGCGGCCCGTGACCCGGTACGGCCGCGAGGACTCCTCGTTCGACTTCGCGGCCAAGCGGTTCGGCACGCCGTCCGACCTGGAGCTCGGCACGCGCCGGGCGCGGGCCGCCGCCCTGCTGGTCGCGGCGCTGCCCGGCGCCCTGTACGTCTACCAGGGCGACGAGCTCGGCCTGCCGGAGGTGGAGGTCCCGAAGGAGCTCATTCAGGACCCCATGCACTTCCGGTCGGACGGCGTCGACCCCGGCCGGGACGGCTGCCGTGTCCCGCTCCCGTGGACCCGGACGGGCACGAGCCTCGGGTTCGGGCCGGACGGCGGCGCGGCGCCCTGGCTGCCCCAGCCCACCGGCTGGAACGACCGCTCCGTCGAGGCGCAGGACGGCGACCCCGACTCGATGCTGAGCCTCTACCGCCGTGCGCTGCACCTGCGGCGCGACCTCACGGCGCTCCACACCGAGGAGCTCACCTGGCTCGGCCTCGAGGCCGGCGGCCAGGGCGACGACGTCGTCGCCTTCACCCGCGGCGCCCGCTTCGCGTGCGTCGTCAATCTCGGGACGGCTCCCGTCCCGCTGCCCGCCGGAGCCGCGGTGCTCCTGGCGAGCGGCCCCGTCGACGGCGAGATCGGGCCGGACACGGCCGTCTGGCTCGACCTGCCGTCCTGATCCCCTCTTCCCCGCACGTCTTCCCCCCCCAGAGATGCCGCCCCAGCGGCACACGACCAAGGAGTGACAATGAAGTCAGCACACAAGCGCACGGCGATCGCCCTGGTGGGCGTCCTGTCCGTCGCGGGAACCCTCACGGCCTGCGGCACTGGCGAGGACCCGGCCGCGGAGCCGACGGGCCCGGTGACCATCGAGGTCTCCATCGACGCCGGTCTCGAGCAGGAAGCCATCGACGCCTTCGACGAGCGCATCGCGCAGTTCGAGGAGGCCAACCCGGACATCCAGGTCGAGACGAAGGAGTTCACCTGGTCGGGCACGACGTTCGCCGCCGAGCTCGCGGGCGGCACACTGCCCGACGTCTTCCCCATCCCGTTCACCGACGGCCGGGCGCTGATCGAGCGCGGGCAGATCGCCGACGTCAGCGAGCTGGTGGCCGAGCTGCCGTACGCCGACCAGTTCAACCCCACCATCGCCGCCGCGGGCCAGGACGCCGAGGGCGGCATGTGGGCGGTCCCGATCGCCGCCTACAACCAGGGCCTGCACTACAACCGTGCGCTCTTCGAGGAGGCAGGGCTCGACCCGGACGACCCGCCGGCCACGTGGGACGAGGTGCGCGAGGCCGCCAAGGCCATCTCTGACAAGACCGGCCAGGCCGGCTATGCCCACATGACGCAGAGCAACACGGGCGGCTGGATCCTCACCACCGAGACGTACGCGCTCGGCGGCCGCATCGTCGAGGGCGAGGGCGAGGAGGCGACCGCCACCGTCGACAACGACGCCACGGTCCGCGCCCTCGAGATGCTGCAGGAGATGCGCTGGGAGGACGACTCGATGGGCTCGAGCTTCCTGTACGACTGGGGCACCATCAACCAGGACTTCGCCGCCGGGAAGATCGGCATGTACATCTCGGGCGGCGCGAACTACCCCAACCTGTTCACCCAGAACCAGATGAACCCCGACGAGTACGGCGTCACGGTGCTGCCGCTGGAGGGTGACGACGCCGGCACGCTCGGCGGCGGCACGCTCGCCGCGGTGAGCTCCGCGGCGTCCGAGGCGGAGCAGGCGGCCGCCGTGAAGTGGATCGACTTCTACTACATCTCCAAGCTGACCGACCAGGACGCCGCCGTGGCCGAGGCCGAGGTCGCTGCCGAGACCGACCAGCCCGTCGGCGCCCCCGCCCTGCCGATCTTCGACCGGGCGACGTACGAGGAGCAGCAGGGCTGGATCAAGGACCTCGTCAACGTCCCGCTGGAGAACTTCGCCCCGATGACGGAGCAGATGTTCGACCAGCCCGTCATCCCGGAGCCCGCCGTCGCGACCCAGGACGTGTACGCGGCGCTCGACCCGGTGGTCCAGGCGGTGCTGACCGACGAGAACGCGGACATCGACGCCCTGCTCGCCGACGCGCAGACCCAGGTCCAGACCCTGCTCGACCGCAGCTGACCTCCGTCGGCAACTCGGTCACCGTCAAGATCGCGGGCCGGTCGAGCGACGGCCGGGACGCCGAGTTCAGCGCGTCCGGCAAGACGATCACCTTCCACGGCTTCCTCAAGGCC
>NZ_JBHXBG010000273.1:0-4409 GCF_042726755.1 Promicromonospora sp. NPDC060271
CCGCAGGGTTCTGCGGTTCCGGGCCTCTGTTCAGCCGCTACGGGCGACGGGCGTCTGGCGCGAGGTCAGAAGTCCCAGTCGTCGTCCTCGGTCTCCACTGCCTTGCCGATCACGTACGACGAGCCGGACCCCGAGAAGAAGTCGTGGTTCTCGTCCGCGTTCGGCGAGAGCGCCGCGAGGATGGCCGGGTTGACGTCGGTGTCCTCCTTGGGGAACAACGCCTCGTAGCCCAGGTTCATCAGGGCCTTGTTGCCGTTGTACCGCAGGAACTTCTTGACGTCGTCGGTCAGCCCCAGCTCGCCGTAGAGCGACTCGGTGTACTCCACCTCGTTCTCGTACAGCTCGAAGAGCAGGTCGAACGTGTAGGCCTTGAGGTCGTCCTGCTCGGGCTGCGTCAGCTTCGCGAGGCCCTTCTGGTACTTGTAGCCGATGTAGTACCCGTGGACCGCCTCGTCACGGATGATGAGGCGGATCAGGTCGGCCGTGTTCGTGAGCTTCGCCCGCGAGGACCAGTACATCGGCGCGTAGAAGCCGGAGTAGAACAGGAACGACTCGAGCATCGTCGAGGCGACCTTCCGCTTCAGCGGGTCGTCGCCCCGGTAGTAGTCGAGGACGATCTCTGCTTTCTTCTGCAGGTTCGCGTTGTTCTCGGACCACTCGAACGCCGCGTCGATCTCCGGCGTCGACAGCAGGGTCGAGAAGATCGACGAGTAGCTCTTCGCGTGCACGCTCTCCATGAAGGCGATGTTGGTGTACACCGCCTCCTCGTGCGGCGTGATCGCGTCCGGGATCAGCGACACCGCACCCACCGTGCCCTGGATGGTGTCCAGGAGGGTCAGCCCGGTGAACACCCGCGAGGTCATGGTCTTCTCGTGCTCCGAGAGGGTGTTCCACGACTGGATGTCGTTGGAGACCGGCACCTTCTCCGGCAGCCAGAAGTTGCCGACCAGACGGTCCCAGACCTCGGCGTCCTTCTCGTCCTCGAGGCGGTTCCAGTTGATCGCTGTCACACGATCGATGAGCTTGAGCTTGCCGGTTGGCGACATGGGAGTTCCTTCAGGGGCGGCGGTACGGGCGAGGCTGGCGGCAGGAACCGGTCAGAGCATGCAGGAGACGCAGCCCTCGATCTCGGTGCCCTCCAGTGCCAGCTGACGCAGGCGGATGTAGTACAGGGTCTTGATCCCCTTGCGCCACGCGTAGATCTGCGCCTTGTTGACGTCGCGCGTGGTGGCGGTGTCCGGGAAGAACAGCGTGAGGCTCAGGCCCTGGTCCACGTGCTGCGTCGCCGCGGCGTACGTGTCGATGATCTTCTCGTACCCGATCTCGTACGCGTCCTGGTAGTACTCCAGGTTGTCGTTCGTCATGTACGGCGCCGGGTAGTAGACGCGGCCGAGCTTGCCTTCCTTGCGGATCTCGATCTTGGCCGGCACCGGGTGGATCGACGACGTCGAGTTGTTGATGTAGCTGATCGAGCCCGTGGGCGGCACGGCCTGGAGGTTCTGGTTGTAGATGCCGTGCTCCATGACCGAGGCCCGCAGCTCACGCCAGTCGTCCTGCGTCGGGATCGACACCCCGGCGTCGGCGAACAGGCGCGCGACACGCTCCGTGGCCGGCTTCCACTCCTGCTCGACGTACTTGTCGAAGTACTCGCCCGTCGCGTACTTCGAGTCCTCGAACCCACCGAACTTCTTGTTGCGCTCGATCGACAGGCGGTTGGACGCCCTGATCGCGTGGTACGCGACGGTGTAGAAGTAGATGTTGGTGAAGTCGATGCCCTCTTCGGAGCCGTAGTGGATGCGCTCGCGGGCGAGGTAGCCGTGCAGGTTCATCTGGCCGAGGCCGATGGCGTGGCCCTGCTGGTTGGCCAGCTTGACCGACGGGACGGACTCGATCGACGTCTGGTCGCTCACCGCGGTCAGCGCACGGATAGCGGTGTCGATCGTGCGGCCGAAGTCCGGCGAGTCCATCGCCTTCGCGATGTTCAGCGAGCCGAGGTTGCAGGAGATGTCCCGGCCGACCTCGCTGTACGAGAGGTCCTCGTTGAACGTCGACGGGGTGGAGACCTGGAGGATCTCGGAGCACAGGTTCGAGTGCGTGATGCGGCCCTTGATCGGGTTCGCCGCGTTCACCGTGTCCTCGAACATGATGTACGGGTACCCGGACTCGAACTGCAGCTCCGCGAGCGTCTGGAAGAAGTCGCGTGCGCTGATCGTCGTCTTGCGGATGCGGTCGTCGGCCACGAGCTCGTCGTACTTCTCCGAGATGGAGATGTCCGCGAACGGCACGCCGTAGATCCGCTCGACGTCGTACGGGCTGAACAGGTGCATGTCGGCGTTCTTCTTGGCCAGCTCGAACGTGACGTCCGGGATGACCACACCGAGCGAGAGCGTCTTGATGCGGATCTTCTCGTCCGCGTTCTCCCGCTTGGTGTCGAGGAACCGCATGATGTCGGGGTGGTGCGCGTGCAGGTACACGGCACCGGCGCCCTGACGCGCGCCGAGCTGGTTCGCGTAGGAGAAGGAGTCCTCCAGGAGCTTCATCACGGGGATGACGCCGGACGACTGGTTCTCGATGTGCTTGATCGGCGCACCGTGCTCGCGGATGTTGCTCAGGAGCAGCGCGACGCCGCCGCCGCGCTTGGAGAGCTGCAGCGCGGAGTTGATGCTGCGCGCGATGGACTCCATGTTGTCCTCGATGCGCAGCAGGAAGCAGGACACGGGCTCGCCGCGCTGCGCCTTGCCGACATTGAGGAAGGTCGGCGTCGCCGGCTGGAACCGCCCGGCGACGACCTCCTCGACGATGTCGCGCGCCGTCTGCTCGACGCCGTCGGCCAGGCCGAGCGCGACCATGGCGACACGGTCCTCGAAGCGCTCTAGGTACTTCTTGCCGTCGAACGTCTTGAGCGTGTACGAGGTGTAGTACTTGAAGGCGCCGAGGAACGTCTCGAAGCGGAACTTCTTCGAGTACGCGAGCTGGAAGAGCTCCTTGACGAACGCACGGGAGTACTTGGCCAGCACGGTCGGGTCGTAGTACTTGGCCTCGACGAGGTGGTCGAGCTTCGCGTCGAGCGTGTCGAACTCGACGGTGTTCGGGTTCACGTGCTGCAGGAAGTACTGGCGGGCCGCCTCGCGGTCCTTCTCGAACTGGATCTTCCCGTCCGGCCCGTACAGGTTCAGCATCGCGTTGAGCGAGTGATAGTCCATCTGGATGCTCTCCAGGGGGATCTCGCTCAGCCCTTCACCGTTCAGGCGGAGAGGCTCTGTAGTTGTTGCTGCCAAAATCGTCCCAATCCGTTGCGGACGCGCGCGACGTCCTGCGCGGTGCCAAGTAGTTCGAAGGCGTACAGATACGGGACATCGCACTTCGCGGCGATGATGTCCCCGGTGATGCAGTACGCGGCCCCGAAGTTGGTGTTCCCCGCAGCGATGACGCCGCGGATGAGCGACCGGTTGTGTTCGTCGTTGAGGAACTTCCTCACCTGCCGCGGGACGGCCCCGCCCTCGTTGCCGCCACCGTAAGTGGGGGCCAGGAGGACGTAGGGCTCGTCCACGCGCAGGAATCCGTCGGCGGGGCGCAGCGGGATCCGGTGCACCGGCATCCCCAGCTCTTCGAGAGCAAGCTTCTCGACGAACCGGTGCGTGTTCTCCGACACGCTGGAGAAGTAGACGAGTGAACCCACGTCACGCCTCCTTGCCGACGTTGCGGTAGTACAGGGTGTTGCGCTGGTGCAGGTCAGGCCGAAGCGGCCTGGAGCGCGGCGACCGCGCTGATCTGGTCGGGGCGGAAGCCCGACCAGTGGGTGTCGCCGGCGACGACGACCGGCGCCTGGAGGTACCCGAGGCCGCGGACCATCTCGAGCGCCTCGGCGTCCTGAGTGATGTCGACGACCGTGTACTCGACACCCTTGCGATCCAGTGCCCGGTACGTCGCGTCGCACTGGACGCATGCCGGCTTGCTGTAGACAGTGACGCTCATGTCCGCCTCCTCTGACCTCGAAGGACATCTGTGAACTTACACCGATGTGCTTTGTGAGCGGGTGTGCGTCTCCCGCTGAACCAAACACTACACCTAGTGTCTGACACCCGCCCGGTTACGACATGTTGTGGTTGAGGTCGAGCGGCGCACTACACCGGAACCGCTCGCGACGCCCATGGACCATGCTGCCACGAGCCTCTGACACCGCTCGGTAGGCCGCACGCGCGGCCTCCTGCCGCGGCTCCGGGCCCGGCCCGGTGCACCCCGAGAACCGGCACCTCACGCGCCTGCGAGGGGCCTCGAAGCCCCGAAAAAGTGATCTCAGTTCGCGGCGTGTCGCGCCCGTTCGGCGTGTCCCGCGAGCGCCGAACGGAAGGGTGAACTGGCTCACAACACACGTCGGTGGGCATGACTTCGGTCGGTTGCCTTGAGAT